>JAICKT010000138.1 GCA_025927795.1 Parafilimonas sp.
TTCACGGGAATGACGACGATGCGGTTGTGTTTTATATAACAGTTTTATTAAGTAGAGATTGCCACGTCGCAGCTAAACACAAGCCTGCGCTTTGCTCCTCGCAATGACGTATAACAGGCTGTGTTTTTATTTGCAACATCAGCCATTGGAATTAAGAAACTCTATTCAGCAGAACTTTACGTTACGTCTGATTTTTCAATTTTTGGGTACATACAAGAAAGTATATGTACCCGTTTCTGCGTTTTTAGGTACATATAAAGGTTGTTATGTACCCAATTTTAATTTCTTGTTGCTGTAAGTTGATTTAGATATTTCGCAGCAGTTTTTCTTTTTACCGTAAGGTCGCGTTCTAAAAATTCTATTTTAGTATAGGGATGCTTAAATAAATTATTGAGTAAATCCTGGCTATAGATTTTTGGTAATTCAGTACGAATACGATTTTTATATTCCTGCATTAATTTTTTAATTCCTTCTATGATATATAATGTTTGTTTCGCAGTTTCCTCAACACCTTTTAACATATACAAAATCCATGGCTCCCAATTTCCATCTTTTCTTACCTGCTGCAATAGTTTATAATAATCTGCTTTGTACTGAATAATGTAACGGCTAAGATATAAGATGGGCAGCGTTAATAAATCTTCTTTTACAAGGTATAATATATTAATTATTCTTCCTGTTCTTCCGTTGCCGTCATAAAAGGGGTGGATGGTTTCAAACCGATGATGAACGATTGCCATTTTAATTAAAGCATCTATATCACTCATTTCTTCATCGTTCATAAATGCAACAAGATTATCCATTAAATTTTTAATTGAATCATAATCCTGTGGTGGTGTGTAAACCGTTTCACCGGTACGGTCATTAATTAAAGCAGTGCCGGGCAAACGTCGATAACCAGCATCATTTTGTTCTAAATGTTTTTGAATGTTTAAAATAGTATTGTGTGTATCACTTTTCTTGTGCGTACTTCTGCAAAACCTTCTTTTAAAGTTTCAGCATAACGACTTACTTCTTTAGCAGACGCATTATTAAAATAGGCTTCAAACAATTGTGCTTTATATAATTCATCATGCGTTGTAATAATATTTTCAATGGCAGAACTTTCTTTAGCTTCCTGTAAAGCAAGTGTGTTAATCAGAATATTTTCGTTTGGAATAGCAGCACATCTTCCATTTAATAAAGCGAGGTAACGATGCGCTGCACTTAATTGCTTTAATACAGCTTTCGTTTCTATTTCCGATGATGGAGGTAATAATTCTATATTAAACTGCATGCAAGTAATTATTTACTCAAGCCATTTTTGAAATCATTGTTTTGAGTTGTCGTAAAGATAAATATTAGCTGTTGGCTTTTGGCTGTTAGCCTTTAGCGTTATGCACATTTAACGCGTCACTGCGAGGAGCTTTTATGAAAACCAAACAAACAATGCGACCGTCATTCCCGTGAAAACGGGAATCCCTTGATTATGAAAACAAATTAATTTCTCACTTACAACCTACAACTTAAACGTATAACTTTTTTTGTTTGGGGCTCTCATCGTTCATCTCTTTATTCAGTTGCAGTTCCGGCTATCCATTACAAGTCCGGCACAAAGCCAGCACACAGATGCTTCCCCGTGCTTTTCATTACTATCCGGCAGCCTTTGAATTGAAAAATATATGTCAACAAAGTTAAAAAATTTGGTTGACAAAATAAAAAAATTATATAATTTTGTCAACAATACAATAAAAATGGAAACTCAATCTCAAAATAATTTTGGCAATAGATTAAAGCTTGCAAGAAAGTACGCAGGTTTATCTATGCAAGAACTTGCCGATGCTTTAAATAATAAAATTTCTAAACAAGCACTCGGAAAATATGAGTTAGGGTTAATGAACCCATCAAGTGATGTATTACTTTCTATATCAAAAGCGCTTAATCTAAAACCAGATTATTTCACTAAGAAAAAACAAGTTGAACTCGGCGAAGTTTTATTTCGAAAAGTTGCAAGTCTTCCAAAAAAAGCAGAAGAATCTATTATTGAAAGAGTGAGAGATTATATTGAACGCTATTTAGAAATTGAGCATATCTTAAATATTCATACGGTATTTAAAAATCCACTTAAAGGGGTTAAAATAAAAACCAAGCACGATGTTGAAGAAGCAGCGAATAAACTAAGAAAAGATTGGAATTTAGGAACTGCGCCTATATCTAACATAGTTGAAATGTTAGAATTGAAAGGCATCAAAGTAATATTGATAGATGATGTTGACCAAATCGACGGGCTTGCGGTATTCACTTCATCAGGCATTCCGGTCGTTGTTGTGAATACTAAAGGAAAGTCAACTGAAAGAATTCGTTTTACTATAATTCATGAACTGGCACATTTACTTTTAGATTTATCAGATGAGATTACTAATCCAAAAGAGGTAGAAAAATACTGCCATTTTTTTTCAAGTTGTTTACTTCTTCCAACTGAAATTTTATTAAAAATGATTGGAAGTTCAAAAAGAAGTTATATATATATCAATGAGTTGATTCCGATAAAAGAATACGCAGGCATTTCAATCCGTGCAATAGTTCACAGATTAAAAGAACTTGGCGTAATAACTGACAACTATTATCAACGCTGGATGATTTGGCTTAGCAAACATTATGGACAGAAGGAAGAACCTGGAAAATATATTGGTGACGAGAAGTCGAAATTGTTTGACCAATTGATAAATCGTGCTTTAGCAGAAGAGTTAATAAGTTTAAGCAAGGCAGCAGCTCTTTGGAATGTCAGCATTAATCAATTAAGAAAAGGTTATACGGGTGTCAAGTAAAAGCGAAATAGTAATAAAAGATTCATGCATTTTGTTTGACCTTGTTGAATTAAATCTTATCCAACATTTTTTTCAACTTGAAATTATTGCTTTTACTACACCTCAGGTTATAGAAGAAATTAATGATGATGAACAATGGAAAATAATTGAGGCGTATATTATAAATGGTAAACTAAATATTGATAGACTTGGTGCGTACGAAGACATTACAGAAATCGAAAATCAATATGCCGCTTTAAGCTTTACCGATAGCTCCGTATTAGAATTGGCAATAAGAAAAAAAGCTGTATTACTAACTTCTGACGGCAGCTTGAGAAAAATATCAATCACCAAGCAAGTACCGGTGCGTGGATTATTATGGATAATTGAAGAATTAAGTTTAAGAAATATTATTACCGTTGAGTCGGCTATTGAAAAATTAAATGCTTACAGCGAAGTCAATGTAAGAGCGCCAATAAAAGAAATTCAAAACTTAATAAAGAAGTTACAGTAATGAAAGTTTTAATTATCAATTCACCATTATTCCGTCATACAAATAAATTGTATGATGAAGATTCATTGCCGCCAATTGGATTAGGCTACATTGCTACAATACTTCAACAAAATAATATTGATGTTAATCTAATTGATGCTGTCGCTGAAAAAATTCCTTTAAATGAGTTAGTTGAAAATATAAACACAGAAAAGCCAGATTTTATAGCAAGCAACATCTTTACAACAAACTATGATTTGGTAAAAGATTTGATTGAATCAATTAATTACAAAGCGCACATAATCATTGGTGGCTTATCAACAAAAGAGCTTTATAAAAAAATTCTTCATTGGAAAACTAAAAACAAAATTGATATTGTTACAGGCGATGGTGAATTTATAACTCTTGCAATTGTAACTGACACACTAAAAGATGAACCAGTTATAAAAGCAACCAATCGCAGAGTATTCCAAGTAAATAACAGTTCAAATTATATAGTAAATGATATTTCAAATGTTCCATTAAGCCGTGACTTCTTTGTGAATGAACCTGTACAGCATCCTTTAGGTTTTTTAGAAGCTAATATCGTTACAAGCAGAGGATGTATATATAATTGCACTTTTTGTGCTGCTGCAAGGTCCCTGAATGAAGATTATCCCATAAGAGAAAAAAATGAATTATCAATCATCAAAGAGTTAAACGATATAAAGGAAAAATATCCGTTAGTTAATTCAATAAGAGTTTTAGATGATTTGTTTTTAAAAACAAAAAAATCCGTACAAAAAGCAATAAATGTTTTTTCACATTTTGATTATAGTTGGCGTTCAATGGCACACGTTATGACCTTTAATACAGCAGATGATATTTTAATGGCTTCATTAAAGCAAAGTGGTTGCTTTGAATTGTTTATCGGCATTGAATCTGGCTCACCAAAAATTTTATCTCAAATAAAGAAGACTAAGAATTTAGATACCATAATAAATAATATTTCAAAAGCATTTAGAGCAGGTATTAATATAAAAGGGTATTTCATATATGGATTTCCTAATGAAACCATTGAAGACATGGAAATGACTTACAGCCTGGCAGAAACATTAAAAAATATTGCTTTAGAAAACAATGTAAATTTCAGAACAAGCGTATTTCAATACAGACCATATCATGCAACCCAAATTTATCATGACCTTGAAGCGCAAGGACGTGATTTAGAAGTTCAGCCAATGCAGCCAGATGCAAATCTTTCAAGTTTAGTTGGTCGCTTGCAATTCAATTTTCATAATGGCAACTTTTCAAAAGTTGACAAAAAAATTATTGATTCATATATTTACCGCACAATTAATCTTAATGGCGGTGAAATATTCTCCGGGCTTAACTCAATCAATAATTCCGTGTAGAAAAAAATGTAAAGATTGTGGTTTATATCTTAATCAACTTCCATTATTTGATAATTACAAACAATCGCAAATATTTTGGTTAGGGCTTTCTGCGGTTCAGGTTGCTGATGTAAAAACTAGTAAACCGTTATCATCTGAAACAGCTTCAGGTAAATTAATTTCAACGATTGAAGAGCCATATTTGCATCAACTTCAGTTTTATAAAACTAATTTAGTCAAATGCCTTCCTTTAAAAAATGAAAAGATTAGATATCCAATTCAAAACGAAATGGAAAAATGTTTTCCAAACCTTGAATCAGAAATCAAAGAACTGAAACCAACATTAGTATTTTTATTGGGCAACCAAGTGTCAAACTTTATTGCAAAAAAATATTCAATAAAATTAGGAACACTTAGCAAAAACTTTAAGTACAAATCTTTCCTTGTTGATGGAATAACTTTCATCCCTATACATCATCCGTCATACATACTTGTCTATAAAAGGAAATGCTTGAAAAAATATATCTCGCAAATACAATCGCTTTTTAGCGTGGCTGTTATAAAATCATCATTAAAAAAGAAAAGAGTTGCATAGAATATTTGCTAAGGCTATTTAATAGCTAATATCTATTAAATATTTATACTCCTGCTTTTCATATAGCAGTGGCACACAAATTGCCCTACCATACATGAATTATTTATTCACTTAAAAAATAAATTATGTCAAACACTAATGAAAGCCTTGGTAATAAAATCGCAGACACTGTTGATGATGCGGGTACCACAATAAAAAATACAGTGAAAGATGTAAAAACAAATGCAGAGAACAAATCAAGATCTGCAGACAATGAAGCGAACAAAACCACTAACGATGTAAAAGCAGAAACAGGAAACATTTTTGATAAAGCCGGAGCCGCAATTAAAAACACAGTTGGTGATATAAAAACAAACTCAAAAAATGCGGCTAATACTGCCCAAAATGAGTCAGAAAAAACAGCCAACAATTTAAACAACGAAGCAAAGAAAGCAGCAAGAGACGAAAGAGACGAAGAATATAAAAACAATATTTAACCGTAACCTTTATACAAGAAGCCGGGACATTGTTCCCGGTTTTTTTGTTTATATAATTTAGCTACAGGCACCATCATTATTCAACTGCTAAAAAGAGCCCAAAGAAATCTTAACTTGCATATAAATTACTCTCATGAATATTGAACAATATATAGAAGTGAATCCCAGGATCATGATGGGTAAACCGGTTATTAAAAACACACGGATAACTGTTGAACTTATTCTTGAAAAACTTTCTTCAGGCGAAACAGAAGAAGATATTTTAATTGCACACCCTCATTTAATCAGGGAAGATATAAAAGCTGCTCTTGCCTTCGCAGCACAATCTCTTAAAGGAGATAATATTTATCCCGTAGCGATATGAACCTGCTTGCAGATGAAGGAATAGACAAACCAATTGTTGGTGCATTACGTAAAGCAGGTTTTGATGTTGTATATATTCTTGAAACTAATCAAGGAGCAGATGATGATTTCATTTTATCATTGGCAAATACAGAAAAAAGAATTTTACTAACACAAGACAAAGATTTTGGTGAGCTGGTTTTTAGATTAAAGCAAGCGCACTTTGGAATTATATTAATAAGACTTCATGGATATTCAGCTGCTTTGAAAGCTGAAATCACAACATCGGTTTTATTAAAACACAAAAGTGAATTAAGCGAAGCATTTACAGTCATTCAGCCTAACGTTATAAGAATTAGAAAATAATCGAGCTAATACTGCCCAAAATGAATCAGAAAAAACAGCCAACAATTTAAACAACGAAGCAAAGAAAGCAGCAAGAGACGAAAGAGACGAAGAATATAGAAACGATATTTAACCGTAACCTTTATTACAAAGAAAGCCGGGAAAATTTCCCCGGTTTTTTTGTTATATTATTCAGTCAACAGAAAGCACTGTTGCTATCAACACTGTTCAACACAAATTTTGCTCAATTCATGCATGTTGCTTTTAAAATTAAAAACATGATCTGCATCTTTGGTTTTATATGAAGTATGGATATACCATTTTAGTTAGTCTGCTTTTATTAGCAGGTTCTGTGCAGGAAGGTTTTTGTCAGCAACCAGATTCTGTAAAAAAACTTATTGACACCGCATTATATTTTATGCAAACAAAATCTTTGTTCGCTAATAACGTTGACTGGCAAAAAGTAAAAGATTCTGAATACAGTCACACTATAAATGCGAAAACTTTTTATGATGCATTTCCGGCACTGGCATTTGCATACAGGCAATTAAAGGATGCGCATGGTATGTTGGCAATTGATGATTCTTCTTATCGTTACCCTTCCTCCATTAACTTCGATTCAGTACTGAGCCCGGGTATAAAAAAAGAATTCCTGAAAGGACCAAAGATTGTTACGCATTATTTTGATAATGATATTGCTTACCTGCGTGTACCATCAATGAACGTGTTTACGCAAGAGGATATTGATAAGAAAGGAAATATGTTGCGTGATTCTTTATGTATGTTGTTATCTAAAAATCCAAAGCGCATCATTATTGATCTAAGAATGAATTCAGGCGGAAATTTTGCACCCATGACTTCCGGAATTTCGCCTTTGTTTATGCAAACTGTTTTAGGTTACAGCGTTGACAGGGATACTAATTTTTTATCAGCCACAAAATTGAAAGATGGTGTTGTGCTGGATGATAGTGGGCATGCTTTGGTAAACATTAATAATAATTGCAGTTTACATAAACCAATTACTATTGCTGTATTGCTTGGACCTTCAACAATAAGTTCCGGAGAAATACTGGCTGCTTTTTTAAAACAACAACACAACGTAAAAACATTTGGTGAATCAACCGGTGGCTTTTGCAATGCAACCGAAGGTTTTGTGTTTATGAATGAGCATGCTTACATTTTGCTGGCAGTAAGCAAAATTGCGGATGCAGGCAAGCATATTTACAAGGATATGTTTATACAACCGGATGTTTTTGTAAAAAGTGCAGACGATTACGAAAATTTGTCTGCCGATCCAACTATTATGGCTGCAATTAAATGGTTGAAAACAAAATAAATTATTGTTGACAGGAAGTGCCTGGGCGTGTTTAAATAAGAACAGATATGTACAATAAATCATTATAATTCTGGCACATCATTTCCGCGAAAAAGGATAACCCGGTATTTATTTATTCATCCGCCATTCCTGCGGTGTTACACCATGTTCCTGTTTAAATATTCTTGCAAAATAACCGGGGTCATTGTAACCACAATCTATAGCTACAGAGCCAATGCTGTTTGACGGATCTTTCAGTAATTCTTTCGCTTTATTCAAACGTATCATGCGGATAAATTTATTGGGTGCACAACCTATCAATGCATCCAGCTTGCGGTGTAATTGCGAGTGACTCATAAAAACCAGCTTGCATAATTGTTCTACTGTAAAGTCCGCCTCTGAGAAATGCTCTTCTACTGCTTCCCTTACCCGCTTTACAAATTCATCTTCTTTGTTATCTTTTAAAACTATCTCACCGTTTGCGGCATAAAATGCCGGTGATGGCGCAACATCAGCGAGCCCGGCTTTCTTCAAATAATATTGTCTCAAATTTTTTCGCAGCTCCAGCAGCTTAATTACGCGGATCAGTAACTCTTCTTTGTTAAATGGTTTTTCAAGATACACATCTGCACCTGTGCTTAATCCTTCCAGCCTGCTTTCAATTCCGGCTTTCGCGGTAAGCATAATAACCGGTATATGACTGGTGTGCTCATCATTGCGCAACATTTTGCATAGTTCAAACCCATCAACAAAAGGCATCATCACATCAGTCACAATAAGATCCGGTATAATTTCTTTTGCAATTTCAAAACCTTCTTTTCCGTCTTTGCCAACAGCAAGCCGGTAATCAGGAAGACAGCTTGCAGTGTAAGCCACTACATCAGCATTATCTTCTACTAAAAGAATTAACGGTTTTGCTGAGTCGCGATCGTTAGTGATGATTGTTTTATTTTCAGCAGGTGAATTTGCCGGCGCATGTTCAATCTTTAAAACGGGCATTACGATATCCGTCTCATCGTTTCCAACCAATGTTAACGGTAATGATACAATAAACTCAGTTCCCTTATTACTTCCCGGCGGCGGACTTTTTACGGTGATCTCTCCTTCCATTAATTTAATTAACTCTTTGGTTAGTGCCAAGCCGATGCCTGTTCCTTCCGCCTTTCTTGTGTGACTATTATCTGACTGATAAAACCTGTCGAAGATATGCGGCAAATGATCTTTCGGTATGCCAATGCCTGTGTCTTTTACTTTAATAACAAGATTGGTTTTATTGGTTTGCGCGTGAACAGGTTGTTCATTTACCGATATGTAAATATTTCCTTTTGCCGGCGTAAACTTTAAAGCATTCGATAATAAATTTGATATTACCTGGCGAATCTTTTCCGGGTCATAAGCAACATACAGCGAATCTATCTCAGATAAAAAATGCAATTGTTTTTGCTGGCTCTCTGCGAGCGAATGAAAAGCTTCAACAATGTAACGCAGGAAATTAATCATATCACCATTCACCAGTTGCAATAACATTTTTCCTGTTTCAAGTTTTGATAGGTCAAGCATTTCATTCACCAGCTTCAAAAGATTTTGTCCGTTGCGAATGATCATATCCATGCCTGTATTAAAATTTTCATTGGGCTTGTCTTGTATTTGTTTAGCCATTCCTAATATGATCGTTAGCGGTGTTCTGAATTCATGCGTGATGTTGGTATAGAGTTGTGTTTTTACTGTGTCAAGTTCCTTTACTCTTTTTGCTTCTAATTGCTCAAAGTTTAATTGCGCTTTCAGTTTAGCCCTGTTCATAGTAAACCGCACATAAACCCATACACATAGTATCAACAACAAAGCATAGCAAACATAGGCCCACCAAGTACGCCACCACGGCGGCAATACATGAATATGCAGTGTTGCAATTTTATCACTCCATACACCCTGGCTGTTGGTACCCTGTACTTTGAAATCGTAATTGCCCGGCGGAAGATGCAAATAAGTTGCCGTACGACGATTGCCGCTTTCAATCCAATCTTTATCAACACCCGTTAACTGTTAACGATATTTATTTTGAGCAGGCGCTGTAAAATCAAGAGAAGAAAATTCAAGTGTAAGAATATCCTGCAGCCAGTTTAATGTTATGCTTTTTGTTAGCTCGATAGGTTGTGATAATATTCCTGTTTTATCATTCGGGCTAAGTGGTTCACTGTTCACAGCTATATCTGTAATAAAAACAGCAGGCGAATAACCCGGCATCAATACTTTGGAAGGATTAAAAACATTTACTCCGTTCACACCACCAAATGCTAAATTGCCGTTAGGCAACTTAGCAAAAGCACCTGTATTAAATTCATCATCCTGCAAACCATCTGTTTTGCTGAAATTTCTTACTTGGTAATGATCACCGGCATCATTTTTTAAAACACAAAATATTCCTTTATTAGTGCTGCCCCATATATTACCTGCATTGTCAGCCAGTATTCCATACACAACATCATTTGGCAAACCTTCTTTTGTAGTAAGATGAAAAAAATCGCCGGTGGATTTATCCAACCTGTTAAGTCCGCCACCTTTCGTTCCAATCCAGATGTATTTATCCGGTTGTGAAGGATCATCGAGAAAACAGGAAACATGATTATAGTTAAGAGAATTGCGGTCACTTGCGTTGTTGAAATACCAGTTTATTTTTGGCTGATGATTATTGCCTTCAGTACAATCAATCCTTGCAAACCCTTCGATTGTTCCCGACCAAAATACACCGCTTCCATCTTCATATAACGCTGTGCAAATCGCGGATGAAAGCATGGGTCTTGCATGATTGGTATTGATGGTAAATGTATCCGTATTACCTGTCGCTTCATTTATTCTTGTAAACGTGCCGCCTAATGCCGGGAACCAGATGTTGCCCTTGCTGTCTTCAATCATAGGCTGCTTATCACCTTGCCCGTGATTACACTGAACAGTGGGAAATGCTGTTATTGTTCCTGTTTTGATGCGATATTGCAATAGTCCTGCTTTTGCATTTACATCGTCATCCCTTATCCAGTAATCACCGGTTTTGGAAA
>JAICKT010000185.1 GCA_025927795.1 Parafilimonas sp.
ACAGTAAGACCTGTTTGGTTGTGTTTAAATATTCCGCCTGATGCAGAAGCAGGAACATACACAGGAACAATTGAAGCAAATGATACAAAACAGCACAGCACTTTGCATATAAAAATTAATGTGCAAAATCAGTTGTTACCCAAACCACACGATTGGCATTACAGGCTTGATCTTTGGCAAAACCCATGGGTGATTGCTGATTATTATCATGTGCAACCCTGGAGCAAAGAACATATTGCTTTGTTGAAAAAACATTTGCAGTTATATGCTAATGCCGGCGGCACTTATATTACAACATATGGCGTGCATTCGCCGTGGGGCGACAATGAATATGCAATTGAAGGCGGTATGATAGATTGGATAAAACGCGATAATGGCTCATGGAAATTTGACTATACAACTTTCGATAAATACATTGAGCTCGCCATGAGCTTGGGAATTGACAAAGCCATTACTGTTTACACGCCGCTGCCTTACAATAACAGGTTTCGTTATAAAGATGAGAAGACAGGCAATTATGTTTATGAACCGTGGCCGCCTGCATCTGATACTTTTAAAATTGCATGGAATGCTTTTCTCAACAATTTAAAATCACATCTTGAAAAAAAAGGCTGGCTTAATAAAACATATATTGGCTTAAATGAAAGTGAACTTTCTCAAACACTTGCTGCAATAAAAGTGATTAAAGAAAATTCAAAAAAATGGAAGATAACTTATGCAGGTGATTGGCATAAAGAATTGGATACATTAATAGATGATTATTGTTCTGTTTATGAATACCAACCGTCTGTTGATGAAGTAAAACAAAGAGCAGCAAAAGGTTTTACATCCACATATTATGTTTGTTGTCATCCCGCAAAACCAAATACATTTTTGTTTTCTCCGCCAATTGAAGGAAGATGGATAAGCTGGTTTTCTGCAGCACATGGCTACAACGGTTTTTTGCGTTGGGCTTATGATTCGTGGCCTGATGATCCTTTGCGTGATGCACGTTACGGATCATGGGCTGCAGGTGATTGCTATTTGGTTTATCCTGGCGGTAATAGTTGCATTCGTTTTGAAAAATTGCGGGAAGGAATTGTTGATTATGAAAAGATAAGAATTATAAAATCGTTTGCCGAAAAATCAACTGATGCTACAGTAAAAAATTTAATGTCACAATTGAATGCTGTGCTTGCGGCAATCAATGATGAAAAAACTTTTAATGAAGAGAAGTTAAAAAACGATGTAACAAAAGGAAGAGAAATTATTAATGCATTAAGCGAAAAACTTACACATTAATTTTTATATCAGATAAATTCAACAAAAAAATATTTTGCTTTTTTGTATTGAGCTGTATTATAAACCCCTTAAAAAATTATATTCGAATTTGTACATCAAGTGTTCGTTTCCGAACACTTTTTTTCTGCGATCTTTAAAAAAATATTATAAGCTAAAGTGTTTTAAGCTTGGCATATCCATTGAGTAAACTGTTTATTATTTCAAATGATTTAACTAATGCGGCTTTAAACCGGTAAGGTAAAATCAGAAAACGATTATAATATGCTTAAGAACTATTTTAAAATTGCCTGGCGAAATTTAATGAAAAGTAAATTGTTTTCGTTCATTAATATAATTGGCTTATCGGTTGGGCTTACATGTTGCATGCTGATTACATTATATATTATTAATGAAACCAGTTACGATGCGTATCAGAAAAATGCAAATAATATTTACCAATTAGGAACTGAGTTTGTTGGACTTGGTAATTTTAAAAAAATGCCAAATACACCGGCAGGCATGGGCGAAACCATGAAAAATGTGTTTCCTGAAATTGTACAAACTGCCAGGCTTGCTGCGTTATTTGGAGAAGATAAAACACTTTTGCAATACAATGAAAAAAGCGGTGCATCAAAATCGTTTTATGAAACAAAAGGCTTTTTAGCCGATTCTACTTTCTTTAGAATGTTCACTTATAATTTTATTGAAGGCAATGCTATAACTGCATTAAACAATCCTAATACTGTTGTATTATCTGATGAGATTGCGAAAAAGATTTTTGGAAATCAACCTGCATTAAATAAAGTGCTTCATATAAGTAGCAGCACTAATGGAGATCATGATTTTTTAGTAACAGGTGTTTTTAAACCCATCAACAAACCATCGCATATTGATGCAAGGTTTTTTATGAGTATGATGGGCGGCAACATTGCAGATTTTATTAAAAGGCAAACCGGCGATCTTGCTACTAATAATCTATATTATACTTATCTGCAACTAAAACCCGGCAGTGATGCAAAAAAACTTGAAGCGAAATTTCCTGCATTCATACAACAGTATGCAGGCAAAAAATTGCAGGCTGTTGGCTTTAATAAAAGACAATTTTTAGTACCACTGAAAAAAATTCATTTGGATGAAGATGTGAAAAATAATATAACTGCAGGCGGCAGTACAATATACTTATACATTCTTGCATCCATTGCCTTATTTACATTGCTAATTGCGTGTATTAATTTTATGAATCTTGCCACAGCGCAATCTGCAAAACGTTCTTCGGAAGTAGGAATAAGGAAAGTTTTAGGAGCAGAAAAGAAATTACTCATCATACAATTTCTCGGCGAAGCTGTTTTAATGAGTTTGCTTGCATTTATACTCGCACTTGCTTTTACAGAACTGTTATTGCCTGCTTTTAATTCGGTTTCCGGTAAAACACTTTCGCTGTCTTTTTCAAACAACGTGATATTTATTCTTTCATTTATTATAGTATCAATTGTCACTGGTTTAATTGCAGGAAGCTATCCTGCGTTCTATTTGTCTTCGTTCAACCCTGCAAAAGTTTTAAAAGGCAAGTTTTCAAATTCGCTTTCTGCAATTGCTTTACGTAAAGGATTGGTGATTTTTCAATTTATAATTTCAATTGTATTAATTATTGCATCAGTTGTTATTGCCAATCAGATGAAATATTTGCGCTCTGCTGATTTAGGTTTTGCAAAAGACCAGCAGGTAATAATTCCGTTGCGCAGCAACAATGCAAAAAATATGTATGCTTCATTCAGAAATGAGTTATTAAAGCATTCCGATGTAACGAATGTTGGCGCATCGTTATATTATCCGGGTATTTCAAATTTTTCAGATAATATTTTTTTTAAAGATGGTGAAAGCATGCAGCAGGGAAAAGATGTGAAAATGAATTATATTGATACACGCTTTCTGCAAACGCTGAATATTAAACCTGTTGCAGGAAGATTATATTCTGATGATTATTATGCTGAAGACACAACAGGAACAATTGTGTTAAATGAAACAGCAGCAAAATTATTTGGATTTGCAAATGCAGCGCAGGCCATAAATCAAAAGTTGCATTTTACATTTAATAACAGCACCTACAATTTTAACATCATTGGTGTTGTAAAAGATTTTCACTACGAAGATTTGCATTTGCCAATTGGTCCTTATGGCTTTCAGCTAAACACACAGCAATATAATTATATGATAGCGCATGTAAAGCCAGGCAATATAACTGCATCATTAACATCAATACAAAATGTATGGCATAATTTAAATTCAAGCGAGCCTTTCGATTATAGCTTTTTAGATAAAGATTTTCAAAAAAATTATGATGCAGAAAATAAGCTTGCTGCAATTGTTGGCGACTTTACTATCATCGCTATTCTTATTTCATGTTTAGGTTTGTTTGGATTGGCAACATTCAGCGCAGAACAACGTATAAAAGAAATTGGTGTGCGTAAAGTGCTTGGTGCAAGTGTTACAAGTATTGTTGCATTACTTTCAAAAGATTTTTTAAAACTCGTTGCTATTGCTGTACTTATTGCTTCGCCTATTGCATGGCTTACAATGAATAAATGGTTGCAAAGCTTTGCTTATCGCACAAATATCAGTTGGACAGTATTCCTAATTACAACACTCGCAGCAATGCTTATCGCATTACTTACAATAAGTTTCCAGGCAATAAGAGCCGCAATTTCAAACCCGGTGAAAAGTTTGAGAACAGAATAGCAAGCCATCCAAGCCTTCCCAAAGGGAAGGTTTAAAACACTTGCTTGATAAAATGAAAAAATAAATTCTAATCATCTAAAAAGGTTCTCTCCTTTGGAGAGGATTTACGAGAGCTTCACACCTGGAAAACACCAAGCTTTAAATCTTTTATATCTGCGTTATGATTAGCTGCAGCAATGCCTTCACTTATATACAATCTTGTTTGTGCGGGATCAATAATATCATCAACCCATAAACGCGCAGCAGCATAATAAGGTGATGTTTGCTTTTCATAACGCGATTTAATTTCATTCAATAAATTGTTTTGTTCTGCTTCGCTGATTTGTTTGCCGCTTGTTTGAATTTGCAATAAAGTTTTTGCAGCCTGTTCACCACCCATTACAGCAATCTTTGCACTTGGCCATGCATAAATAAATCTTGGATCATAAGCTTTACCACACATAGCATAATTGCCAGCGCCAAAACTATTGCCTGTTATAATAGTAATTTTTGGAACGATAGAATTCGCAACTGCATTAACCATTTTCGCACCGTCTTTAATTATACCTGAATGTTCGCTGCGGCTGCCAACCATAAAACCTGTAACATCTTGTAAAAAAACCAGCGGTATTTTTTTTTGATTGCAGTTAAGAATAAAACGCGCAGCTTTATCAGCGCTATCGTTATAAATAACGCCGCCTAATTGCATTTCGCCTTTTTTATTTTTTACAATCAGGCGTTGATTGGCAACAATTCCAACTGCCCATCCATCTATTCTTGCATAACCGCAAACAATCGTTTTGCCGTATTCTTCTTTAAATTGTTCAAAAGAATTTGCATCAACAATGCATTCAATCAATTCAACAACATTATAAGGCTTTGCATTGTTCTGGTGAATGATTTTGTAAATCTCATCACCATTTTTTGCAGGTGCAATACTTTCAATTCTATCGAACACTGCATTATTTTGTTTGCCTAATTTGCTGATGATACTTTTTATTTTATCAAGACATTCATGTTCTGTTTTAAATTTATAATCTGCAATTCCGCTGATGGCATTATGCGTTTCTGCGCCACCTAAAGTTTCCACATCAATATCTTCACCTATCGCCGCTTTTACCAAATAAGGACCCGCAAGAAAAATGCTTCCATTATTTTCAACCATTAAAGTTTCATCACTCATTATAGGCAAGTAAGCACCGCCTGCAACACATGCGCCCAACACTGCTGCAATTTGTGTGATGCCCGTCGCACTCATTTTTGCATTGTTACGAAAGATGCGGCCGAAATGTTCTTTGTCGGGAAAAATTTCATCCTGCATCGGAAGAAAAACGCCGGCACTATCAACCAAATAAATAATTGGCAATTTATTTTCCATTGCAATTTCCTGCATACGCAGATTTTTTTTGCCGGTGATGGGAAACCATGCGCCTGCTTTTACTGTTTGATCGTTTGCAACAATAACGCATTGCCTTCCGCTTATATAACCAATACCAGCAACAGTTCCGGCAGCCGGGCAACCACCATATTCTTCATACATTTCAAAACCCGCAAAAGCGCCTATCTCAACAAATGGTTTCTGCTTGTCAATTAAATATTCAATGCGTTCTCTTGCAGTAAGTTTATTTTTTTCTTTTTGTTTTTGAATTGATTTTTTTCCGCCACCGAGTTTAATTTTTTCGAAACGGTTTTTTATATCACTTGTAAGTAAGCGCATCCAATCGTAATCACGTTCGGTTTCAATATTCATGCAGATTCGTTAATTGCAACAAATATATTGAAACTGGCTTGCTGTTTGTTTTTGTTACATCATACAACATATTTATTAAGTGATTTAATTAGTTTCGCACCGCAAAAAAATACGTATGCAATCAACACTTGTAATATTAGCAGCCGGCATGGCAAGCCGTTATGGAAGCATGAAGCAAACACAATCATTCGGTCCATCCGGAGAAACTATAATGGAATATTCAATTTACGATGCTATTAATGCCGGTTTTGGCAGAGTGATTTTTATTATTCGTGAAGATTTTGCTGATACATTTAAAAGTATTGTTGAGCCAAAGCTTAAAGGAAAAATTGAGATTGATTATATATATCAAAGCCTGGACAAGTTTACTGAAGGCAGGCAAATAAATCCTGAAAGAATAAAACCGTGGGGCACGGCGCATGCGGTTTTATGTTGTAAAGGCAAAGTAGATTTACCGTTTGCTGTAATTAATGCAGATGATTTTTATGGTAAGGATGCATTTAAAAAAGCATTTGATTTTTTGCAGGCAGTTTGCAATAAAAAAATGTACGGTGTAATTGCTTATGAGCTTGTAAATACATTAAGTGAACATGGCAGTGTAAGTCGCGGCATAATTTCTATAAATGACCAAAACAAAATGACAGGAATTAAAGAGCGCTTAAAAATTTACAGGAAAGATGATAAGATTGTTGATGAAGAATCAGCAAATAGCTTTTTTGAATTATCAAAAGATACAAAAGTTAGTATGAACTTTTTCTGCTATGATTCAACATTTATTGATTTATGTGAAGAACAATTTCAAAAGTTTCTTGATAAAAATGCCCAGGATTTAAAAGCAGAATTTTTAATTCCTGACATGACAGACTATTTTATAAAATCGGGTAAAGGCGTTGTAGAAGTTATACCAACTTCATCAAAATGGTTTGGCGTTACTTATAAAGAAGATGCACCGGTTGTTACAAGAGAAGTGCAGCATCTTGTAGAAAAAAAGGAGTATCCTGAAAATTTGTGGAAATAGTCGCTGCCCTCTTCACAAATGAAAAAAGGAAATTCATGCATGACCATAATTTTTATTTAACTACATAGCTTTAAAATAAAAAACCCTCCCGCAGCGCGGGAAGGAATTTATATGCTTACCGTAGAAGTTAGTTGTATGATTTTACAAGGAAGACATAGTTTTCTGCTTTCTTAACCTGGCTTACTCTGTCAAGTTTTTTTAATGATGAAGTTGAAGGCAGCTTAATCTTTTTGAAAGAAGTATCAACGTTTCTTAAGCTGTCAACCATATTAAAAATATTGTTTGATTTTAATGCGAATACCACATCTTCAGCCTGTGTTTGCTTTGTACTTATGATGCCTATAATTTCACCATTTTTATTAAACACAGGTGCACCGGAGTTTCCGGGATTTGCAGTAAGTGAAAGCTGGCAGCTTGAAGTATCTCCGTTATAACCTGTTTTAGCACTTAAGTATCCCATGTTGTAAACAATTTCATCACGCGGATAACCAAGTGTAAAAAGTTCTTCGCCTAAATCCGGCTGTGTTTTCTTTATAGAATAAGGCAATGTGCTTATAGGTTCAAAATCCTTATCATCAATTTTTAAAATTGCAATATCACGTTCTCTGTCAACAGATAAAATTCGCGAGTTATATTCATTGCCATTATTGTCTGAAACAATTGCACCGGAACCTGTTAAAACATGTGCATTGGTTACAAGAAATCCATTACCATCAATTAAAAAAGCAGTGCCGCCGCTGGTTAATGTAGCACCTTTTGGAATTTTAGGTTTGGCTTCTGTAGCATTTCTTAAAACACTATTTGTTATTTGCTGTGATTGTTTAATCTGATCAATATCTCTGCTTAAGCGTTCTAACTGTGTTTGATTAACATTTGGTGAGAAATACATTGCCAATGCAGAAATAAATAAAGCGGTAATGCCGGCAATAATTGCAGCAATAGCAGCAACTTTTTTTGAGCGGCTCCATAACTGAATTACTTTTCCAGTAAAACCTATTGATGGATTGCAGTTTTTAATTTCACCGTTAGCTGAGAGTTTTGCATGAATATTTTCAAGCGTGTCCTTAAATTCATTGCGGTTGTCAAATTCTTCCATTTGATGCAGAAAAAATTTATGTTCAACAACCATTTGATCAATCTGCGGCTGGGTTCTGCACAACTCTTCAAAGAAAGCTTTCTCATCGGGTAACATTTTACCTTCGAGATAACGTTCAATTGAATTTAGTAATAAAATATCTTCCATCACTATCCTATATTATATTGTGTAAAAAACAATTTCTTCAAACGCATCAGGCATTTATATTTTTGATTTTTTGCATTGTCAGCATTTGTATAACCAAACGTTGATGCAATTTCGTGCATGCCTTTTTTCTGCAAATAATACGCTTCAAGCAAACTCTTACAAGGTTCTCCAAGACTTTTTAAAGCCCTTTCCATCATATTAAACTCTGCATTTCTGCGTTCATGCAATTCAAGATCTTCTTCAACAGAAACTGTTTGCTCATAATTTTCATTACCTGCATTTGTTCTGCTTAATTGTTGCAGGCGCTTTAACCATAATCTTCTGCAAACAGAGTAAACGTAAGTTTTTATCTGGCATGTAAGCTCAAATGAATCAGATTTAGCTTTTTCATAAAGCGTTATCATTGCTTCCTGAAAAATATCTTTCGCTTCATCGTAAGACCCACTGTTATTAAGAATGAACGCAAGCACCATGTTAAAATTATCTTTATAAATTAATTCTATGGCTTTAGAATCATGATGCGCCAGTCCTTTCAATAATAGCTGTTCGTTCGTGTCAGA
>JAICKT010000028.1 GCA_025927795.1 Parafilimonas sp.
ATTTATTAGCACATGAATGGAAGTTATCAGAAATAGAGAAAGAATGGCGCGCACAAATTGAATTGGCTATAAAAAATATTCCGCACATCAGTCATATTTCTTCACACATGGGTTGCATGAATATGAATGATACTGTGTATGCACTTGCAAGAAAACTGGCGAAAGAATATAATATAGATATCGAGCCAAAAGATTTTAATGTTTCAGACGCAACCTATAATGATACACATAAATCAAGCGCAGAAAAAATTAAGAGCTTTATAAATATGTTGAATAAATTGGAGCCTGGCAAAACATATTTATTTGTTGATCATCCTGCAATTAATTCACCGGAATTACAGGCGGTGCATCACATCGGTTATGAGAACGTTGCTGAAGATAGGCAAGACGTTGTTAATCTTTTTACAAACGATGAAGTAAAAAAAATTATTCAGCAAAAAGGAATTCAGCTTATCAGTTATAAAGACCTGAAACAATAATTTAATGCAGCTTATAATTTTTTGAAGCATCGTCTAAAACCAAAACCCAATCTTGCCCGTAACCCGATGATGGCGGTGTAAATTTTTTTGTTGATGTATTTGCGATAGTACCAATATCTGTTGTTTTACCGTCTCGTGGATTATACCAGTAAGCATGCAATGTTGTTCCCGAAATTTTGTTTAAGATTACAGTAAAGTATTTTCCTTCGCTTGTATAAATGAAAGCATAATCATTTCCACGAGTTGCCTGTATTCTTTCTGCAGGAGTTAAATTATTTTCTTCAATTAAAGATTGGTCAGGAATTCTTTCCATCATCGGGTGTGATTCAATAAGTCTTCTAATAAATTGCATTTGATTAGCGCCGGGTAAATCCATTGCTTCCTGCCAATACACATGCGGACCATTTACTGCCTCATATTTAGTAGAATAAAATTGCCATATATCATGACAGCCATACGTGTTTCCAAATGCACCGGCAAACACATCGAGATAAGCATATTTTCTTACATCATAAGCGCTGCTCGTTCCCAAGTCTTTTACATTAAAACAAACAGGATGATCTTCATACAACGACTCACCATCAATCACAGGTTTTGTTGGCTGCATGTTATACGCAAGCTGAATTTTATCGTACACATTATTATCCCTGCAATGACCGTTTTGAAACATATTAAATGCAAGCCACGTTTCATGATGAAACCAGGTAGCTGAACCCGAATCACACGGCTGCGGATGATAACTGATAATTGCTTTTCCATTTGTTGCCTGCATAATTCCTTCGCCCATTGCATTCCAGATTGCAACATCATTTACATTGCGCGGATTTCTGTCGCCGCCTAAAATCCAAATAATATTTGTTTTGTTTTTATAGCGGTTGCCAATCCATTCGCCATAAATTTTTGCATTCTTTGTATTAAATATTTCAGGACCTGTGCCCCATCTGTCTTTAAATATTTTATCTGCCCATGTTGGCAGCATTGCAATATTTATATTGTAAGAATTTGCTTTGTCAACCACATAATCTACTTGTTTAAAATATGCTTCGTTAGGTTTGGTTGGGTCATCATCAATTAATGGTTTATCACCGTAAGCATTTGGTGTATGCAATCCATCCATTTCAGCAAGCACTACTGCCTGTATCATAGTAAAACCCTGTGCTGCTCTGCGTTTCAGATATTCATCTGCTTCTTCTTTTGTAAGGCGATGAAATAATTCCCAACCAGTATCACCCAACCAGTAAAAAGGTTTTCCATCTTTTAAAAGATAGCGATGATTAGTACTTATACTGAACTGTGAAAAAGTTTGATTAAAGTATATTAACAGTAAAACGAAAAGAAAATATTTTTTCATGATGATAAGTTATTTAAAACTTTAAGTCTTGTACTATTAAGCTGTATAAGTATTGTGATGCTGTTAAACGTCATTTCGATGAAGGAGAAATCTCCTGAAATATTAACAGGTTTTAAATTTATGAAATGTCTCGTGCCTCGACATGACGTTCGTGAGATTTGGGTTTATGCAATCAATTTCAAACCCGAATATCGTAACGAATTTAAGGCATACGCACTTTAATGTTTGTACTGATAAGAAGCAATCTTACTATTCATATTTTATCTCAAAGTCTTTTACACCATCAGCATTCATCTCAAAATCTGCATAATTAGATTGCTCAATGGTTGATTGTTTGAATGAAATATTTTTATTATCGCTCATTACAGATTTTACTTTTGTATTTGCAGGCAACAAAACATGAAATAAAAATTTATTTCCACCGGTTGTTGCAGTAATATGTATGATGTGATTTTTTGCATCGTGTATAAACTTATAACTCGCATAACCTTTTGATGCAGCGTAACGAACAGTTACATTTATTGAATCAGAAGTTGTAGTTGTCCATCGCGGGGCAATTACTGGTTCATTAAAAGCTTCGCTATGTGGAGCATCTTTTACACCCGCTAATCCTTCAATCATTGCAGCCATGTTGGTTGCAGAAGCCCAATCATCAGGTCCGCCAAACGAAACAGGATTTACCGGTACATAATGCTTTTGGTTTGACAAGGTAATCGCGAGCACTGCATAAATATTATCATTTTGAGATGCAGCTATAACAATACTTTTTATCTTTTTTCCAGGATGTGGATTGTCAATCGCACACCAGCTTACACCAACACCTTCGCTTACATCATTTTTTCCATACCATGCAATGCCTGAATAATCTGTTTTCAATTCGGAGAACCACCAGTAAGTAAGTTGCTTGCCCATTATTATGTATTGAAAATTATTAGTTCCATCTTCATACAAAATTTTTACAGCGCCTGCAACATTTTCAGATGCAGGTTTGCCTGCAGTATGCAATAAATAAATGCAAGCTGCGGTATCATGTATCGGTATTTCAACAGAAGATGGAAAATCTTTTTGATTTGCTACAGCGATAACAGCATTAAAATTATTTTTTGCTGCATCAATCACATTAAATTCAATGCTGTCTAAAATTTGTTTACCAACAGGAATGTTATGTAAGTCATCACCTGGCTTGCCGCCATTCATCCACTTATGTTGTGCAGTATTGTTGGTGTTTGATAAATCCATGTTTGTGTATGAAGAAATATCGAGCGGTTTATAAACCGGCGGAGGAGGTGGTGGCAGCATAGAACCTGTGTAAGCAAACGAAATATGATTGCCATATTTTTTGCCGAGTTCAAATATTCTGTTCAATACATCGGTTGCATAATTTTCGTAACCGTTTTCGTAAGCGCCGCGTGCAAGTTCACCCGCATTATGACCGCCAACACCACCATTCATATATTGCCATACTGCATCATGCATGGTAAAACCTTTTTGAAAAGGCGGATAAATTGCATACCACTCACCGGGCGAACCAACGGGCAAATGATTTTTTAAATTGATGTATGTTTCAATAATCGCTTTGCTTTGTTCGTGTGTAATATTTCTGTTTAATGAATACGCATTGGATTGTGCGATTTGCGATTTTTCATCAAAACCAAGATTGCGATGTACTGTTGAATCTTCATCAATAAAATGCGTGAAGAAATGCCCATTCCATGCGAGATTGTTTAAACGTTCGCTCATTTCATCGCCGCGTTGTTTATACTTGTTTGCATTGATTGAATCACCTGTTGCCGCAAGCATTTCAGCGAGTTGATAACATGCTTCAATATACCCTGTATTATCGCCGAAGAACACACCAAATTTGGTTTTGTTCGGGTCAATAATCATTGTATTGGTAATTCCAAGGTCAGGCATGTATTCATCTTCAACAGCAAAATCCCAGCTATCAATTGTATAGGCTCTTTTTAATAAACCAAAACGTTTGCTCCATCTTGCAGCATCATTTGGTGCATAATCTAATGCACGTTCTGCTGATGAAAGATTTTCTTTCATCCAATCATTATTGCCATCACTTTTCCAAACTGCATAAATTGTATTTACATATAAATATTCAGGATGATTTTCTACCGGTTGACGAACAAAAACTTTATCGCCAATTTGTTTGCTATAGCCCGAAAATTTATCACGTGTTAAAAAATAATCAGCATTGCTTTGATATTGAATAAAACTGTAAATCATTCCATCATTCCGCTGCGATTGTCGCATAATATCAACTAATTCTTTTCCATTTGGTAAAAAATATTTCAAACCTTTCATGGTTTGAAAATTATCAAGCACCCATTGAACAAATACATGATAAGCTTTACCATTCCATATTACGGTATCAACGCCGGTGTGATTATCAACAAACATACCGTGATAAAAAAGGTCAAACATTTTTTTATAATAACCGCCGTCATCAATACTTGTTTTTGCATCAACATAAAAATTAATAGAATCAATTATTTTATTATGATGATTGTAGATGCGGACGGTTTGTTTACCTAAAGAGCAACCAACAATAAAAGTTGTTACAGGTTTTATAACTGATGAAAAATAATGCTTGCCGTTTCCATCAAATACTTTTATGCTGCTGCCCTTTGCGTTGGTTAAAGCCAGTGTTTGCAATGGCTCTGCAAATATTGTATCTGCATTTTTGTGAAGAGAAATATCATCATACAAAAACAATGAAGGTTTTGTGTTTTGCTGTGCAAATAATTTTTGAAAGCTTAGAATACAAACAATAAAAAATAATTTCTTCATAATAAATATGCTGCTCTTTTAAATAATTCAAACGAATACTAATGTTATTCAACAACAATCACTTTATCACTATTCATTCTTTTTACAGTAAGAATGCCACCTTTATTCAAATCTTTCCATGTAAAACCCTGCGTACTTAATTCCTTCAATTCATTCACAGGTTTTAAATTCAGCAATACTGCAGAAGGTTTTTTCAGCAGGCGCATTTGTTCAACGCCTGTTGTATCAAATGTTCTGTAAAATATGCGAATTGTTTTTGGGTCTGTTTTTCCTAAATCATCTCCATACCATTTATCAGTCAGTGGCGCATAATCTGCTTCTTCAATAACAGAAGTTGAAGACAAAATATGCTCTTCATCTGAAGGAGCAAGTTGGGGCATAGCAGCCATCGCACGCAGAAAATGACGCACATAATCACCGTACCCATCAGTAAGCCAATTGGCATCGTTTGGATAACGGTTTTTGCCATCATCATCCACCATATATGTTGCCCAGTTAAGCTGGCGGATTGCATTATCGTAATTGAATTTATCTTGTGTCAGCGCCATGTATTGCAGCTCTGCTGATGCTTCTCTTGATGTATGGCTATTGCCCGGCTGAAGATATGCTGTTTGTTCATTTACTACTGTTACGCCATATTTTTTCCATTGATTATTTGCAAGCTTTTCATAAACCCAATCAAAAATTTTTCTAACATTTGTTTTCCAGTTTGGAAAATATTCGGAATGATTCATCATGAATTGTGCAAACGTAATGGCATTAATTTGTGTATCGCTCCATCCCGGAACGTCTTCAAAAAAAGGTCCCCATTTATTATTTTGTAAAGGATATTTTTTCATCCAGTTTAAAACCTTATCAAAAGCCTGTTTATATAAATTCACTTCACCAACATTCAATTGTTGCAACTCAAGAAATAATTCCATTGTACCGCTCCAGTTAGTTGTGTAACTGCTTAAGCCAACATGCGCGCCACTGCGATTATTGTTGAGCAGTTTTCCAACTTCGCCGGTAACTGCATTCACTTTAAATGGCATCGGCGAATTATTTTCGTCACCATCTTTTGTATGTTTTGCAAGCGCATTTGCAATTTTTATAGCAGCGTTTAAATATTCATCGTCGGTTATGTTTGGATATCGTTCTTTATTTGTCATTTTATACAAATGCAATAACTCCAATCCAAAAGAACCGGCTTTATCGGGCTGTGTATAGTTCTTGCCAAGAATCATATCACCATCATAAATACCTGAATATATTTTTGTGTTATAAGGATAAGGAATGTTTGCCCATGCATTATTCGAATCAGAAAATCCATGTGTGAGATAATAGTCCGCAATAAATCGCATGTTCTCTTTAACGCGGTCGTTGCCTGTATAAGCATATAATAACCTCCATGATGATAATGCCATTGCAAACTGGTCGCCGCCAATTCCTCTCGGGTCGTTTACATTTTGTTCCCACACCTGGTGATTCATGTAATAGGGAATGCCATTCATATCAATGCGCATCGTATCCCAAAAATTCCAAACAAAATATATTACATGGCTCCATGCTTTTCCAGGTTCATCATCACACCATGGAATAATGTTGCCCGCTGCATTTGTTTTAATGTTATGATAAATTAATTTTTCTGTTTGAGCTGATGCGTGAGTGCAAAAAGCGGCGAGTAAAAAAATGCAGTATGTTCTTTTCATTCAAAACAGATTTAAATTACCTGCAATAAACTTATTAAAGTTATCTGAATCATTTAGCATATAAAGTAACTACAGCATTCGCAGGCAAATGAAGCGCATCAGTGCTTTTCACTTCACCATCATCTTTGCAATCTTCATTTGCAGAAGTAATATATTTATTAAACTGTGCAGGTAATTGCTGCCTGATAATTTTATTTTCTTAAATAAATTATCAAATAGTCATATAGTATTTAAAAGATTGATTTTTATTTTTTATGTCTGAGCCTTTTTGATAAATGATCATCAAACACTCAATATACGTAATTCAATTTCGCAAAATAAAAGATGCATTTCTTACTTCAGCGTCTCATCTAACCATTTAAAAAATTCATGTTGCCAAACCAAAGCATCCTGTGCTTTTAATACCCAATGATTTTCATCGGTCATTATGATGAACCGGCTTTTAATACCTTTTAATTGTGCAACCTGAAATGCTTGCTGTGCCTGCTCAAACGGAACACGATAATCTTTACCACCTTCGAAAATTAGAATTGGTGTATTCCATTTGTCAACAAAATTGCTTGGACTTTGACTATATGAACGTTGGGCAACAGCATTGTTTTTATCCCAATAAGGTCCGCCTTTCTCCCAATTCTCAAACCACATTTCATCTGTTGTGCCATACATACTTCTAAAATCAAATACGCCATCATGTGCAATAAAAGTTTTAAAGCGGCCATTGTGCATTCCTGCTAACGCATACACACTAAAACCACCAAAGCTTGCGCCAACACAACCACGTTTTGATGTATCAACATATTTTTCTTTTGATACAGCATCAATAGCACTTAAATAATCTTTCAATACTTGTCCGCCCCAATCTTTACTTACTTCTTCATTCCATTTTGTACCAAAGCCGGGCATACCACGGCGACAAGGCGCAACAACTATGTAACCTTGTGAAGCGATCAATTGAAAATTCCATCTGAAAGAATAAAATTGTGTAAGCGCAGCTTGCGGTCCGCCCTGGCAATATAAAAGTGTTGGATATTTTTTTGTTGAATCAAAGTTTGGCGGAAGTACAACCCATACAACCATTTTCTTATTGTCAGTTGTTGTTACATATTTTTTTTGCCAACTACATTGTGCCAGATTATTATTCAAACTATCGTTTACATAAGTAAGTTTTTTCATGTTGCCATCATTCACATCAACCGTAAAAATTTCTGCTGCATGATTAAAATCTGTTCTTGTTACAAACAGCGTTTTATCTTTTTGCCCAACAATTCCGCTTACATCAAAATCGCCATTTGTAATTTGTTTTACAGTTACAGCCATTTTCGTTAAGCCCGGATAATTTACTTCAAACAATTGCAGCGTTCCATCTTTCGGTGCAATAAAAAATATATTACTGCCATCATCACTCCATTTAAAACTTTCAACATTTATATCATCACGGCTTGCCGTTAAATTCATTTTTGTTTTACCGTTTAATACAACCAAGTCTTGCTTGTCAGCTTCATAACCATCACGCTTTTGGCTAAGCCATGCGAGTTCACCTTTCGAATTGTATGATGGATTGATATCATAACCCATCATGCCTTCGGTTAAATTTTTTGTTTCACCTGTTTCAACATTATATTCATATAAATCTGTGTTTGTACTGAGCGTATAAGCAGTGCCTTGTTTTTTCTTTGTTACATAAACAACGTGTTTTCCATCAGGATTAAATAAATAATCTTCATCACCACCAAAAGGTTTTTGCGGACAATCGTAAGGTTCATTTGGCATTAAATCTTTTTTAGAAGTATCACCAACAGCGCTTAAAAAAATATGGCTGAACTTTCCATCTTCCCATGTATCCCAATGACGATACATTAGCGAATTATAAATGCGCACATTGCTTTTTGTTAAGTCTGGATAAAAATCGCTGCCAGCTACATTCATAATTTTTACATCGCTGTCACTAATCTTCCATTTGCCATCAGCAGAAATATGTGTATTAGCAACAAGAGAGTCAGCATTTGTAATTTCTTCTGCCGATCCACCATCAACAGGTATGCGATATGTTTTGGTGATGTTTTTATTTTGCTCAACATCCGGCGTAGCCACAGAATAAATAATGTATTGTTTGTCTTTTGAAATACCAATTGCATTTACTCTATGCAAATTCCAAAGTAGTTCAGGCGTTAATGTGTTTTGAGAAAATAACATTGCCGGAAATACAATAGTGAGAAAGAGAGAAAAATATTTTTTCATATTAATTGCTTATGAGCGAACTTAAGTATTTTATTTTCACATGAAAAAATGGGGTGCATTAAAAAATAAAAATTAATATCTTTATAGGCATTAATAAATCTCTGGTTTAAAAGAAAACTCGTTTAATTTCTTTTATTTTATTTTTCAACGCTATGACTGCTGATTCGGATTTGATTAATATGCCATTCTCTAAAGATGTATTGTACTACCAGGCATTGTTGGCCGGTATTGATGATGTTGTAATTTCTACCGATACAAATTTTATAATTCAAACATGGAATACTGCTGCTGAAAAAATTTATAATCTGCCGGCATCTGAAGCTATAGGTAAACGAACTACAGATGTAATGCAGCATAAATATATAGATGCAACAGATGAAGAAGTAATAAAAAAGCTGGTTAAAGAAAATCACTGGAACGGGTTGGTTAAAGTTGTAAACAGTGCAGAAGATATTTTTTTGCAAACTACTTTCTCTATTGTAAAAAATACGAACGGTAAAAAAATTGGTTACATAGGTATTAGCCGGGATGTTACGGACGAAATAAAAACAAAAAAGTCACTGCAAAATTTTGTTTCTGTTTTAATGCAGCTTGAAGAAAGTTTTTTAATAGTTGATAAAAATTATAAAGTGAGTTTTGCTTGCCCTAAAAAAAATGTTCAAAATTTTTTTAACTCAGATTACAAAGCAGGGGATGATGCATTTAAATATATACCTCAAACATATCTTAAGGAAATAAAAAAAGCTTATCAACGTGCATTTGCCGGCGAAACAATAAATTATGATGTAGAATCAGATGGTGAACCGAAGTTATATTTCAATATAACTTACTCACCTTTAAAAGATGATTTTGGAAACATTATAAGCGTTTGTGTAATTATAAAAGATCTAACAGACCAAAAAGAAATAGAATTTTTACAACAGAAAAAAAATGCTGTAGAAAAAAATCTGTATGAAAGCCGGCTATTATTTGAAGAGTTTATGGAAAACAGTCCTTTGCTTGGCTGGGTTGCAGATGCTGAAGGAGTTATTCATTACATGAACCAGCGTTATTTAAAATCATTTGAATACTCAGAAGAGATAATCGGAAAAAATATACTTGAACTTTACCCGAAAGAATTAGCTGAAGGATACCTGGCAAATAATAAAATGGTACTTGAAACAGGGAGTATTGTAGAAACCATTGAAGAGGACAGGCAACCATCGCAACTTAAAGCTTATAAAACCATAAAATTTCCTATTTATTATAAAGGTTGTAATATGATAGCGGGCTGGGCGGTTGATATATCAGATCAGATTACAGCGCAGGAAAATTTACTCCAGTTAAATCAGCATAAAAATAAACTTCTATCAATAATTGCGCATGATTTAAGAGCGCCGTTGGGTATTAATGCATCTTTTTTTAAATCTCTTATTAGAGATTTTGAAACGTATAGCAAAGAGGAACTTTTAGAATCAATACAAATAATATCTAAAAGTTTTATGCAATGTTATGAGTTGGTTGATGAATTATTAAGATGGGGAAGAAGCCAGTTGGAGCATGTAAAATTTAATCCCTTACCTATAACTATTCAAACAGAAATTTTAAAAGTTACTGATACTTTACTGGAGCAGGCGAACAGGAAGAAAGTTCATATTGAAACAGAATTTAATTTTTGCGGAGATATTTTTGCAGACGCAGATATGTTTGCTATTGTGCTGAGAAATTTTATAACCAATGCTATTAAGTTTTCACACCTGAACAGCACTGTAAAAATTACTACTGAATTAATTAATGATAAGGTTAAGGTTAATGTAATAGATAATGGCATAGGAATAAAGGATGAACTTGTAAAGAAAATTCTCGAAAAATTAAACTACGAATCTGAATTTGGAACAAAAGGTGAAAAAGGAACCGGGCTTGGCTTAATTATAGCGAAAGATTATATAGAACAAAACGGCGGAAAATTGGGCATTGAAAGCAAAGTTGGGGCGGGCAGTAATTTTAACTTCACAGTTCCGCTTTATACCAATCAACAATAACTATAATTCATTAATAAGACGTTTAAATATTGCAGTCATTTTAGGTTCGGCTGCACTCGCAGCACTTAAAACTTCTTCGTGTGTTACTTCATTCTCTTCATCACGAATGCCCATATTTGAAATAATGCTCATAGCAAAAATTTTCATGCCTGCATGTACTGCAGCAATTACTTCCTGTATTGTACTCATGCCAACAGCATCGCCGCCAACAACCTTTATTAATTTATATTCTGCGCGGGTTTCAAATGATGGACCTGTAACACCGCAATAAACTCCTTCTTTTATATCATAGCCCAAATTCTTTGCAATTATTTTTGCTTTATTAATAAGTTCTTTATTGTAAGGTTCACTCATGTCAGGAAATCTTATTCCTAATCCGTCTTCATTTTTTCCTGCCAGTGGATTAACTGTAAAAAGGCTGATATGATCATTAATTATCATTAAGTCACCAACTTTAAAAGAAGTATTTACACCACCCGCTGCATTTGAAATAAGCAACGTTTTTACACCAAGCATTTTCATAATTCTTATTGGATAAACTACCTGTTGTACTGAATAACCTTCATAAAAATGAAATCTTCCTGACATAACAACAACATCTTTTTCGTTCACTTTGCCAAGGATTAATTTGCCGCTGTGGCCTTTAACTGTACTTACCGGAAAATGCGGCAAATTAATATAGTTAATTTCAGCATCAACCTTTATCTGGTCAATAAAATTTCCTAATCCACTGCCTAACACCACACCAATGGTTGGTTGTTTATTATATTTTGATTTAATGTAAGAGACAGTTTCGTTTAGCTGCTCAATTAAATTGTACTGCATATAATTTGTAGTCATCAAAGATAAATGAACAAACAACTTTTAATATTGAGCATTTAACTTCATTTCACTTAATTGCATACCAATCAATAACTGATGCTTAACATTTGCTCAATTACCCTATTTTTGCCGACCATTAAAATTACTTTTTGCACTATGAATCAAACTTTATTTCTGCTTGTCCCGGTTATGGGTGTAATCGGACTGATATATACTTTTATAAAATTTAGTTGGGTAAACAAACAGGAAGCCGGCACGGAACACATGCAAACCATCAGTAAATACATTGCTGAAGGCGCAATGGCATTCTTAAAAGCTGAATGGAAAATCTTAGGATACTTTGTTGTGATTGTTGCTTTACTGTTAGGTGTAATGGCAATGAGCAACCCTAATTCGCACTGGTCAATAGCAATAGCATTTATTATTGGTGCCGTTTGCAGTGCAACTGCAGGTTTTATAGGAATGAAGGTTGCTACCAAGGCTAATGTACGTACAGCGCATGCCGCAAGAACAAGTTTATCAAAAGCATTAAAAGTATCTTTTACCGGTGGCTCTGTTATGGGCTTGGGTGTTGCTGGTTTAGCAGTGTTAGGTTTAAGCAGCGTGTTTTTAATATTGAAACACATTTTTGCGCCTGGCGCAGATGCCAACTCTGAAGACATGGTAAAGACCATTGAAATACTTACCGGTTTTTCTTTGGGTTCTGAATCTATTGCGTTGTTTGCACGTGTGGGAGGCGGCATTTATACAAAAGCTGCAGATGTGGGCGCAGATTTAGTGGGCAAAGTTGAAGCAGGTATTCCCGAAGACGATCCACGTAATCCTGCCACCATTGCAGATAATGTAGGTGATAATGTAGGCGATGTTGCAGGTATGGGCGCCGACCTTTTTGGTTCTTATGTAGCAACCATTTTAGCTACGATGGTACTTGGTCAGGAAGCATATTCACCGCATGATAATTTTGGCGGATTTGCGCCGATTCTTTTACCAATGGTGATTGCCGGCGTTGGAATTTTATTTTCTATTGTAGGAACTGTTTTCGTGAAAGTTAGTGACAGTGCCGGAATAAGTACGTCAAATGTTCAAAAAGCATTGAACATGGGCAACTGGGGATCGATAATTCTTACGGCTATTGCAAGCGCCGCGTTGGTTTATTATATTCTTCCTGACTCAGCTATTTATTTAAGAAGAGATTATGTATTGAATAATCCTGCACAAATTGTTGCAGGTGCTGTTTCTATTACACGCGGGGGTGTGTTAGGCGCAATATTCGTTGGCTTAGGTGTAGGCACATTAATGAGTATGATTACGGAGTACTACACTGCCATGCATAAGGGTCCTGTAAAATCAATCATACGTCAATCAGCTACCGGTCATGCTACAAATGTTATCGGCGGATTGGCTGTTGGTATGGAATCTACATTGCTGCCCATTCTCGTTTTAGCTGCAGGTATTTGGGGTTCTTATTCGTGCGCAGGTTTATATGGTGTTGCTATTGCTGCTGCCGGCATGATGGCAACAACAGCAATGCAATTAGCAATTGATGCATTTGGTCCTATTGCAGATAATGCAGGCGGTATTGCAGAAATGAGTGAATTGCCAAAAGATGTGCGTGAAAAAACAGATGTTTTAGATGCTGTTGGAAATACAACTGCTGCAACTGGTAAAGGTTTTGCTATTGCTTCTGCTGCGCTTACTGCGCTTGCATTATTTGCTGCTTATGTTGGCGTGATAAATCATAACGGTTACAATATGGCAGGCATTGATATTTATAAAGCGAAAGTATTGGCTTCGTTATTTGTGGGCGCAGGAATTCCTTTTATATTTTCTTCTTTGGCAATACGTGCAGTTGGACAGGCAGCCATGTCAATGGTTGAAGAAGTTCGCCGCCAGTTTAGAACTATTCCCGGAATAATGGAAGGCACCGGAAAGCCTGAATATGAAAAATGTGTTGCCATTTCAACCGAAGCATCAATAAAAAAAATGATGCTGCCCGGTGCTATTGCAATTATTTCTCCTTTAATAATTGGTTTTCTTTTAGGTCCAGAAGCATTGGGCGGATTTTTAGCCGGCGCAACAGTTAGCGGCGTGCTGATGGGAATGTTTCAAAATAATGCAGGTGGTGCATGGGATAATGCAAAAAAATCATTTGAAAAAGGCGTAGAAATAAACGGTGAAATGTTTTATAAAAAAAGTGAACCGCACAAAGCATCTGTAACAGGTGATACAGTGGGTGATCCGTTTAAGGATACATCTGGCCCATCAATGAATATTCTCATTAAATTAATGAGTATTGTATCGCTTGTGATTGCGCCCACTTTAGCGCATTTATATCAAACAAGAGATGGCGCTGCCGTTAGTAAACATAAAACTGAAGTTGTTACAACCATATCAACACCGGTAAATAAGTAAAATATTCTTATAAAAGAAAAGGTTGTCTCATAAAAAAGGCAGCTTTTTTGTTTTTGGAATCATTAATGAAAGCAATTTATGTAGCTTCTTTAATTGTACTGTTTTTATCGTGCAATACAAATACCGCCAATAATAAAAGCGCGGAAGATTCAGTTGTTTATGTAACAGATAAGATTCCAGAAACAAGGTCTAACATAAATCCCAAACCGGTTAAAACTTATAATGAAACTGTAAAAAGTTTTGAAACAACTGACCAATTTAAAGTTTCATTATTTGAAACAAAAGAAACATTCCATTATCTTATTAAAATCAGTTATAAAAATCTTGATGCAGAAGACACACATTAAACGTTCCCAATTTTGGTGAAATTCCATCTGTTGAAATTGTAAAAGGAGATAAGCGTCCTTCATGCATTGTGGGCTTTTTAGATAATAATAAGCAGTTCAGAGAATCAAAACTTATTTTTTTTGAAGGCAATAAAATTGAAGTGCATGTGCTTAAACATTACGGTGTGTTTGCAAAGTAATTATTCCCACTGCTGCTTGCGATTTTAGCCAATAAACAATAAAAGGTGTAATGGCAAGGGTTGAATCTTGGAAACAATATGTATAAGTTTATAATAATAAAGAATAAGTTGTAATTTTTTTATAAAGAATTGCAATTTTCGTTGCGGTTCTTTACCTTTGCCGTCCGAAAAAAAATTGATTTTATGGCAAGAGTTTGCGAGGTAACAGGAAAAAAGCCAATGGGCGGTAATACGGTCTCACATTCTAATATTAAAACAAAACGCCGTTTTTTACCCAATCTTCAAACAAAGCGTTTTTATTTTGCAGAAGAAGAAAGATGGATTACTTTAAAAGTTTCAACTGAAGCAATCCGCACAATTAATAAAAAAGGGTTAGCTGCTGTAATAAAGGAAATGCGTATTAAGGGAGAAAAGATTTAATCAGCATTTGGATATAAAAATTTTAAACTTATTAAATGGCAAAGAAAGGAAACAGGGTTCAGGTAATTTTAGAGTGTACAGAGCATAAGAATAGTGGTTTACCGGGTACCAGCCGCTATATTTCAACAAAAAACAAAAAGAATACGCCTGAACGGTTGGAATTAAAAAAATATAACCCGATTCTTAAAAAAGTTACACTTCATAAAGAAATAAAATAATTTATAGTTTGTGATTTGTATTTTTTAGTTAAACAGCAAACACAACCTAAAATTCAAAGCTTAATATCATGGCAAAGGCAGCAAAAACAGCTATCAAAACAAAAGACCAAAAAGCAGCAGCAGAGGCAAAGAACTGGAGTAAAGTAATTCGTTCAGTACGCAGCCCCAAAACCGGTGCCTATACTTTTAAGGAAGTTATTGTGCATAAAGACAAGGTGAAAGAGTTTCTCTCTCAAAAATAAGAGTCATATATTTATTATTAAAGCTGTTCGTACCGAACAGCTTTTTTTATTTTAGCCTATTTACTTAGTCGGTGGGTCTTTATTTTAATTAACTGCTTTTTGGTCTATCTTAAAAAATTCCTGTTCACCAATTAATTTTTCCTACTCAGCTACAAATATTATCTCTTAGCGCAGATAAAGTTTAGGTTTATAACAACTTTTATAATACCTATTATTATTAACCGGTTACAATTATAAAAAAATTGTAGCCAAAGCAACCATATTGCTTTTAAATAAGTTTATCTTAAACTAAGAAGGAGAAGAAAACTTGCAGGATGTTTTAAATATTTTACAAGGTTGTATTGATGGTGATCCGCGCAGCCAAAAACTATTTTATGATCGTTATCTGCACTTTGCCTTAAAGATATCCTTCAGGTATGTGCACTGTTTCGAAAATGCAGCACATGCAGCGAATGATGCCTTTGTAAAAATTTTCAAAAATATAGCCAACTTTCAGATAAGAGATCCGAATAATCCTGAAGCTATGCTTATGGCCTGGATAAAAAGAATAGTTATAAATGCATCAATAGACTATATGAGTAAGGAAAGCCTGGTGCCGCAAAATGCAGAACTGCCTGAAACTGTATGGAAAAAAGCAGGCAATTCAGAAAATGGAGAGGATAAATTATTATATAAGGAATTAATTACGCTAATAAGAAAATTAAGTCCTGCATACAGGGTAGTTTTTAATTTATATGTAATAGATGGCTACTCGCATCCTGAAATAGCAAAAACATTAAATATTTCAATAGGAACATCAAAATCTAATCTTGCAAAAGCAAGAGCCTTTTTGCAAAAACATTTTATAAAAGACAACAATGGCAACGCACTATGTTTTACGTAAAAAATGATGATATGGAAGATATGATGAGAAAGGCAGCAGATAATTACGAGCTGAATGAAGACATGGCTGCCGACTGGAGTAAAGTGCGTGCTGCATTGCAAGATGAGGATGCTTTTATCACATCAACAAAAAAAGAAAAAAAACGCCGGAAACTTTATTTGCTTTGGTGGCTGTTATTAATTCCTGCAATTTGGATTATCACTTATAAAACAGGCTTGTATAATTCTGATAAAAAACAAAATACAAAAACAACAATTGCTAAAAAGCCAAATAGTCCGGTTCAAAAAAGTTTATCGGGAAACCACAACACAATCAGCGGCAATAATTCTACTTCAAGTCAATCGAATACAAATGGTAAAAGCATTGCTATAACCTACAGCAAAAAAATAGCAACGAATAATAAACTTATTTCTGCACAAGCGCAATCGCCATTGGATATTAATAACAAAACTTCTGAGAATAAAACTTCAGTGGTTTCTGCCAATGCAGATGCAGACAAAAATATTTTAAACAGCCAGGCATTTCCGCAATCTGCAACTATAGCAAATAATTCTAATCAAACTGATAATAATTCGTCTAAAAATAATTTGATGAATGATCTGCTTAATAATAAAAACACTGAAATTTTAAATAATAAAACTAACAGTATTCAAAAAGATAACAAAGCTGATGTTGCTAAAACAAATGCTTCAGTACAAAAAAAGAAAACCGATAACTATACAAGACAAGCATTCGCATACACAGGACTTACAGGTAATGCAGATATTAGTTTCATAAAATTTCAAAAAGCATCTTCGCCGGGTATTGGTATTGGCATTATTGGAGGCTATCATTTTAAGAGCGGTATTAGTATAGAAACAGGCATATTGTACGATAAGAAAAGTTATTATACTAAAGGAGAATATTTTGATAAGGGCAAGCTGAGTTATCTGCAAAATGTAAACCTTATTTCTGCAGATGGTAATTGCCACATGTGGGAAATTCCGCTGAACTTTAAATATGATTTCAATACTAAAAAAAATCATAACTGGTTTGTTACTGCAGGTGTTTCATCATACATCATGAATAAAGAGTATTATAATTTTAAGTATGAAAAAAATGGAATGATAAATGAAAACGCTTACAATTATTATCATTCATCACAGAACTGGTTTTCTATATTAAATGTTGGCGGCGGTATTAATATAAAAACAGGTAATAAATATTTCTTACAGGCGCAACCATACTATAAAATCCCATTGAGCGGAATTGGTAAAGGAAGTTTATCATTAAACAGCGCCGGTATTAATATATCGCTTACACGACGCTTACATTAGGCTAAGCATTTCTTACACAGAATTAATTCCCCTGCAAAATATTCCCAACACATTTTGTTCTTTCATTGATTTTTAAAATGATTGTATATTTAAAAACTATTACACTTTATGCAATCATTTTAAAAATTAACTGATGAGAAAGAGATTAATTTTCTGCTTTTTTATCTTAAGCTGTACTATAAATGTACATGCACAACAAAGCACCAACGATTCGTTACGGGCTAAGATTGATACGCTTGAAAAAAAGCTGGAAGAAGATAATTATACACGCATACCTAAAAAAGATTTTGATAATATCCTCACTGAGAAAGTAAACGAGCAGGTGTCTGAAGAATTGCAGGGTATTATAAAATGGATATCGATTATCGCAGGAATTATTGCAGTTATTTTAAGTTTTCTTGCAAAATATTATTTTAATGATATTATAAGAAAAGAGCTTGCAAGCACTTCGCAAAAACTGGAAGACAATATAAAAACTTCCATTGATAAAAGGTTAGTGGATACTGTTAGTGTAATATGGGAAGATGGCGCTTCTAATTTAATACGAAAGGCTAAAGAATTAAATTACCAGGATGAGACTATTATTAACAGCATTAGTCATTTTTTAGAAACTGAAAATCTGAAACTTGATGAAGAAGTAAAACTTAATCTTATTGCAGCGCTTGTTAAATGCTATTTCTATTCGCAAAAGAAAGATAAGATTGAAAGACTTATACAGATAATAAGTAAATATGAAAACGAAAAAATAAAACTTCGTCCGGAAACATACGCAGATGCAGCTATCGTTTTTTGTGATAATTATGAATTTTATGGAACGGCAAATTATTTAACTGCCACAATAGATTATTGCGATAAATCCATTAGCACTTTACCGGATTACGGTACACCTTACGCAGTAAAGTTTGAAGTGTTTATGATTAGTTATAAGAAAGCTTATGATAATACTGAATCTGCGAGTGCTTTGGAAAATGTTAGAAAATTATTTAAAGCAATTGCCAACAATAAATCAGACGTTGTTTGTGCAGAAACGATTGTGCGTTTCTTTGGCGATAAAAAAGTTTACCTGAAAGAATATCTTGATGAACTGGAAAAACAATTTCCGCAAGACATAAAAGATATGAAGCAAAGAGCATTTAATTATCTTACCAAAAATCCACAGGATTTAGCAAACCCAAATACACAAGATTTATTCGACTCATTAAAAGCCGAAGGATTTGTTGCGATATAAAATGTTGTTGTTGCGATGAGAACTGAAGCTGATTAGAATTTGTGCTGCTGAAGTCGTATTATGTCACGCCCTGCTATTGCAAATATTTTTTTTCTGCGTTCGTACTTCTCTTTTAATTTGCTCCATTTCGTAAATATTTTATTCTTTTTATCAAAATAAACATTCCAAAAATGTATGCAGCTATTAAACCTAAAAAGTTATAAGCTGTAAAGTGCATGGTTGACTTATGAGCAATTAAAATTATAGGAATTCCAATGGTAAGAAAAACAGCAAAACCTGCGAGAACTGAAACTTGCCAAGTATAAGTCCTTTTGCCAATTTTTATGTTATTGGAGTTATTGAAAGATTGCTCATTTATTTCTTTTACTTTTTCCGAAAAATCATTTATAAATTGTTTAAAGTCATCTTTTTTATGGTCATGATTATGAAAAAACCTAAACAGTGTCCCGTCCTTTAGATGCAGTTTGAATTGGTCAAACTGTCTGTCTGGTTCAAAAACATAATCTTCAATTTCGTTCCAACTTATTTTTAAATCTTGTCGTTTGTGAAAAATGAATTGGCTTATCCATATTTGTTCTATCCCTTCATTGTCTAAAGTGATTTCAGTGTTTGCAGACGAAATAAGCTTTGGAATATATAGAAGAGTGAAAACGAATACAACCAGTGACACCACATATATCGTTTGTTGATTGGAAAGGCCGCGATTTAAAAAAATAAAAATTAAACCTAACCCAAAAATTAAAGTGTAAAGTGCAATAATAAATAAACCTAATGAAGATTGCTTTATTCTAAAAGTCATTTAGTACTCTTCAAATTATAAACGTCCAAATAGCATGATGTACAACGGGCAGGTATTGCCGATGATGGGGAATTAGAATTCCGTCCGCCGGAACTGCTGCCTGGCTTTTTGATAAAGTTAAATATTAAGAACTAAAGCTGGGCTTTATTCGTCCAGCCCGGAACCACAGTACAACAGAATTACCGCTGCTGATTGCTCCAATGTCCAGCCCCACTATTGGCAATACTAATGTTAGCCGTTCGCCCTTTTTGTTTGATGTCAAATTGATTTCGCAAAAAACTCTTTTTCATACTTCTTTTCTGCCTTTTGTCTGAAAAACAAAGTGTCAAAAA
>JAICKT010000212.1 GCA_025927795.1 Parafilimonas sp.
ACGAATATTTTGATGGAGATAATGGCAGAGGTGTTGGCGCTTCACATCAAACCGGATGGACTGCTTTAATTGCAAAATTGCTGCAACCAAGAAGAAAGGAATAAATGACCTCATACTATCTCTTTAAAGGAGAAGGATAAAAAATCTTAATAAATTATTATTGATATTACGTTTTGAAAACGTGAACGCATAAAAAAGCCGGCTGTAATTCCGGCTTTAAAAATAAGTTCCTGAAAAAACTACAATGTTATTTCTTCCACCTTAAATTTTAGAACACCTGTAGGTGCTTTAACTTCTGCAATCTCGCCAATATGTTTACCAAGTAAACCTTGCCCGATTGGTGATGAAACAGAAATTTTATTCGCTTTTAAATCGGCTTCCTTTTCACCTACAATCTGGTAGGTTACTGTTTTTTTTGTAGCCACATTTGTAATAGTAACCTTTGTTAAGATTGAAACTTTACTTGTGTCAATTTCACTTTCATCAACAATTCTCGAAATAGCAATCTGGCTTTCGAGCAAAGCAATTTTGGCTTCCAAAATACCCTGTGCTTCTTTTGCAGAATCGTATTCAGCATTCTCTTTCAGGTCACCTTTTTCACGTGCTTCCGCAATTGCTCTTGAAGCAGCGGGACGCTCAACAGATTTCATGTGCTGTAATTCCTGCCGCATTTTTTCAAAGGAATCTTTTGAAACGTACATAACATTATTCATAGTTCATAGCTTTAAAAAAAGGATAAAAAAAATACAACGCCGCGAATGCAGCGTTGCACTTATACAAATATAAAAAATTGATTTTAATTAATTCTCAATCTTTTGCTAATAAAATTCTGAAAATTTATCTCTAAAGACAGCCATTGGCATTCAGTTTATCCAGCACAATTTTAGCCATTTTAAAAAATGCTTCATGGCTGTAACCGGCAATATGCGGTGTTATAATTACATTTTTTCTTGAATACAACTTTTGCAGTTGCATTTTTTCTTCGTCTGAAAAATTAGCGAGGTTTTCGTTTTCGAGTACATCAAGTGCTGCGGCGCAGATTAAATTATTATCCAACGCATTTATAACAGCATTTGTATCTGTAACTTTTCCTCTGCACGTTGTTAAAAAAACAGGCTTTCGTTCAAACTGGTTAAAAAATAAGTCGTTTGCATAATGAAATGTTTCTTCCGTTAGCGGGAGATGCAAGCTTATCACATCTGCATAGCGTACAATTTGCTCAGGTTGCGCTTCATGTACATAATCTTTTGCAAAACCAAATTTATATTTATCATGTGCGAGCACTGTACAATCGAAAGGCTCTAATAGTTTTGCAAATGCAGCGCCTGTATTTCCATAACCAAAAATGCCAATTGTTTTTCCGTTAAGTTCGGTGCCGCGGTTTGCATCGCGAATCCATTCGCCTTGTTTTATTTCTTCAAAACTGCTGGTGATGTTATTCAATAAATTCAGCAATAAACCCAGCGCATGTTCTGCAACAGCATTGCGATTACCTTCAGGGCTGCTTACACAAACAATACCTTTTTTTTCTGCATAATCAACATCAATTAATTCCATTCCACTGCCCAGCCGCGCTATCCATTTTAATTCATTGGCTTTATCAATTAATGCTTTGTCAACTTTCAGTCTTGTTGTTATAATAATGCCATTTACATTATCAATTAATGCTTCAATTTCCTGGTATGTAACTGCAGGAATATATAATACTTCATAGCCTTTTGTTTTTAGTTCATCCAATAAATACGAATGAACTTTTGCTGTAACAATTACTTTTTTCTTAATCATAATTTCATCTGAATATTTTTATAGCTTATTTCATTTTAAAACTAAGTGCAGCAAAATCTTCAACACTTAATTGCTCTGCACGTTTATCAAAAATTAAATCTGTTAAAATATTTTCATCAAACAAATTTCTAACCGCATTTCTTAACTTTTTTCTGCGCTGATTGAAAGCCGTTTTCACCAAAAGAAAAAAATCTTTTTCACTGCGCACGTTTACATTTTCTGTTTTTCTTTTTAATTCAATAATACCACTCATTACTTTGGGCGGTGGATTAAAAGATGATGGCGCAACATCAAACAAATATTCTACGCTATAAAATGCCTGCACAAGCACACTTAAAATTCCATAAGTTTTATTATTTGGTATTGATGCAATACGCTGTGCAACTTCTTTCTGAAACATACCGATTACCACAGGAACATATTCTTCCCATTCCAATATTTTAAACAGTATCTGCGATGAAATATTGTAAGGAAAATTTCCGATAACAATAAATTCTTCATCAAAGGGAATTTCGGCTTTCAAAAAATCTGCATGAATTATTTTATTTTTTAATGAAGGATAATGCAGCAACAAATAATCAATTTTTTCCTCATCTAATTCTATCGCTTTAAAATCTATATTTTCTAATTGTAAAAGATATTTTGTTAATGCACCTGCACCGGGGCCAATTTCCAGCAATCGTTTAAAAGAATGTTTCTGTAATGCTGAAATTATTTTGCGCGAAATATTTTCGTCTTTTAAAAAATGCTGGCCCAAAGATTTTTTAAGCACATACTGCATGCTGCAAAGTTATTAGTTGATGTTTGATAAGTTGATTTGTAAAGTGGGCAAGCTGATAAGTTGAATAATTGATAGGGGTTTTAACTTTAAATACTTTTAAACGTGTTAACTTTTTAACTAACCAACTAAATTATATTTTTACGCAAAGAATATTAAATGAATGCTGAACAACAGAAACCAATAATCGGATTTACAAGTGGTGATTTGAATGGAATAGGGATTGAGCTGATTATTAAAGCGCTTAGCGATAACAGGATTTTTGAACAATGTACCCCTGTTGTTTTTGCCAGCAATAAGAGCATTAATTTTTATAGAAAATCTTTACCTGAAATAAATTTTTCTTACCAGGCTGTAAAAGATCTTTCAAAGATAAATGGCAGGCAGATAAACGTTTTTAACTGCTGGGAAGAAGAGGTTGTTATTAATGCGGGCACGCTTAATGAAATTGGTGGTAAATATGCAAGGTTGTCTTTGCAATCTGCGGTTAAGGCGTTAAAAGAATCGCAGATTCACGGGCTGGTAACGGCGCCCATTCATAAAAAAAATATACAGGCTGCAGATTTTAATTATACCGGTCACACACCTTATTTGCAATCAGAATTTAATTTAAATGATGTGGTTATGCTTATGACTGCATCTAACATTCGCGTAGCGCTTGTAACGGAACATGTTCCTGTAAAAGATATTGCAACGTTTATAACAAAAGAAAATATTTTAAGCAAGATTTATATTTTAAATAAAAGTCTTCAAAGAGATTTTTTAATTGAGAAACCGCGCATTGCAGTACTTGGTTTAAATCCGCATGCAGGTGATGAAGGTTTAGTAGGAGATGAAGAAATTAAAATTATAAAACCGGCTATTAAGGAAGCAAGGGAAAAAGGCATTTTGGTATTTGGTGCATACAGCGCAGATGCTTTTTTTGCACGGGCACAATATGAGTCGTTTGATGCAGTGCTTGCAATGTATCACGACCAGGGATTGATCCCGTTTAAATCGCTTGCACTTGGGGAGGGCATAAATTTTACAGCAGGTATGCCGGCAGTAAGAACAAGCCCGGACCATGGAACTGCATTTGATATTGCAGGAAAAAACAAAGCAGATGCTTCATCTTTTTTAGCCGCCACTTTTGAATGTATTGATATTATAAATCGTCGAGCCACGTATGATGAAAGCCACAGTAACCCATTAAGAAAAATGAGCAATATACTAATTGAAAATGCTGCTGATGAAGCAATTGAAACCACCGATGAATAAGGCAGGCTTAATACAGAAGCACCGGCAAGTATTGATTGCTGCATACAATAAACGTTTGCTACATTTGAAAAAATTCGCTTGTTACAAATGAAAAAAACATTGCTTGCATTTTTTAACCTGCTTCTTATTTTAAAACTTTCTGCACAGCAACCCGATAAAATTTACATGCCATCTATTCATTCAGTTAAATTATTTGTAAGCGGTAATCAAAGCTCTTATCCAATTATTCAACTTAATTCAACCATGTCTTTAGAATTACATTTTGATGATTTAAGTAACAACGTAAAAAATTATAATTACACTTATGTTTTATGCGATGCAAACTGGAACCCGGTTGATTTAAGTGCTTTTGATTTTTTGCAGGGTTTTACGCAAGGCAGGTTAAATCAATATAGAAACTCATCTGTTGCAAAAACAAGTTATGTACATTATCAGGCATTGTTGCCCGATAAAAGTTGTATGCCCAAACTAAGCGGTAATTATTTGCTGAAAGTTTATTTAAACGGTGATACATCTAAGCTTGGATTTACACGCCGCTTATTAGTGCTGGATAATATTCTTTCCATCGGTGCAAAGGTTACGCAGCCATTTGCCACACAATTGTTTCGCACGCATCAAAAAATACAATTCACTTTTGATAAAACAAAGCTGAATGTTTTAAATCCGCAACAGCAAATAAAAGTTGTTGTGTTGCAGAATTATCGTTGGGATAATGCAGTTACTGGTATTCAGCCAACATTTATGCGCGGAAATATTTTTGAATATAGCAGTGATAATACTGTTTTTCCAGGCGGCAGAGAATACCGATGGGCTGATTTAAGAAGCTTTCGTTTTCAAAGTGAGCGTGTTGACAGTGCTAACTTAAATACATCACCATTCAATGTTTATTTAAAACCTGATCCGCAACGCACCAACCTGCGTTATGTAACTTATGTTGATTTAAACGGCGCTTATGAAATTAGCGCAACCGATGTAAACAATCCCTGGTGGCAAGGTGATTATGCTAATGTGCATTTTAGTTTTGTTCCGCAAAACCCTGCAGCATTTTCAAACGAAAAAGTTTATTTAATTGGTGAGCTTGCAACAGGAAATTGTGATAACGCAGAATGCGAATTAACTTATAATGCTGATAAAAAAATATTTGAAAAAACATTGTTGTTAAAGCAAGGCTATTATTATTATACTTATATAACAAAATCAACCAATAATAAAAATACAATTATTGAAACGCAGGATACAGAAGGCAATTATTCTGAAACAGAAAACAGTTATACTATTTTAGTTTATTACCGCTCTTTCAGCGACAGAAGCGATGAGCTTGTTGGCGCAACAACCATTGATAGTCGCAACATGATACAAGGTCAATAGTTTCTTACCATATAAATTATTATTTTTGCAGCGGCAGGTCTTACACGACCAGCTCCTGCTGAACCCTCCCAGGGCCGGAAGGCAGCAAGAGTAGGCGGTTGTAGCGGTGCGATGTAATCAGCCTGCCTTTTTTTTATTGCAGATTGCTTAAGTTAAAATTTCAAATTTTAGATGAAATCTGAAGATTTGTTAAAGCGATTAAAACAGTTTGCAATTAGGATTGTGAATGTTACTAAGTTTTTACCTGAAACGCCAGAATCGAAAATAATTAAGAATCAAATTTTAAGATCTTCTTTTTCCGCGGCTGCTAATTATAGATCGGCTTGTAAAGCTTACACAAAAAAATCGTTCACTTCAAAACTTGGAATCTCGTTTGAAGAGTTAGATGAATCAATCTTTTGGCTTGAAATGATTAGCGATCTTAATTTAATTAAGAAGGATAAATTAGATTTATTAATAAAGGAAGGAAGTGAACTTTGTAAAATTCTTGCAAAGTCAATTATAACTTCGCGGCATAAACTTGAAACAATTTGAAATTTTAAATTTAAACTTTGCAATTATGAAATTTTTTATTGATACAGCAAATCTCGATCAGATTAAAGAAGCAAATGATCTTGGAATATTGGATGGTGTAACTACCAATCCTTCATTAATGGCGAAAGAAGGAATTAAAGGAGAAGAAGCCGTAACAAAACACTATAAAACCATTTGCGAAATGGTGAATGGTGATATTAGTGCTGAAGTTGTTGCAACTGATTTTGATGGCATTATAGCAGAAGGGAAAAAGCTTGCCGCAATTCATAAAAATATTATTGTAAAAGTGCCAATGATAAAAGAAGGTGTAAAAGCTATGCATTGGTTTACAGCAAATGGAATAGCTACAAATTGCACTTTGTGTTTTTCTGCAGGACAAGCTATACTTGCTGCTAAGGTTGGCGCAAAATATATTTCACCTTTTATTGGTCGGATTGATGACAGCGGTTGGGATGGTATGCAATTGATTGCACAGATAGCACAGATTTATGAAGTGCAAGGTTATGAAACGCAGATTCTCGCTGCATCTATACGGAATCCAAATCATATTATACGCGCTGCTGAACTGGGTGCACATGTAGTAACTTCTCCGCTGGAGTCTATTTTAGGATTATTGAAGCATCCTTTAACTGATATTGGTCTTGCCAAATTTTTGGAAGATGCAAAAAAATGGCAGTAATTATATTAATTGTATATAAATAAAAAAACCCGCTTTTTTTGCGGGTTTTTTTAAATCGATAAAAAATGATTTAGCGGCCTAAACCCATACTGCCACCAATAACGGCGAAGGTTATCCCAATCGCATATATGCAAAGCACAATAATTAATAATATTCCCCAAAATTTGAAACAAGATTTAAGATTTTTAAATGATGAGTTTAAATAAACCTGGTCATTACTTCTGATTGCTGCCTGCATTTTAGATGCGAAATTGAAAAGATATAAGCTTGGAAAAAAATATAAAAGTGCAATTAAAACAAGCCAGACTGTAATAAAAATACTTCCTGCAGCGCCCAGGGAATTTAAATCACTGTTTAATTGAAAAACAGATTCAAAAAAAGTTCCGGCAAATAATCCGCAGATAACCATTAAGGCACAAAGAATAAATCCTAATATTCCCAAAAATTTAGCCCATTTGGCAGCTTCAACTAAAAAGGGAATATTGCCATTGTCAACCTGTAATCCAAAAGTGTTAGGTGTAATGTTTTGTTCCATTGTTTATTTTTATAAAACAAAGTATAACTTTTTTTCAAAAATGAATTATTTAAAAAACGCTCAGGTTATTAATATGCCCTTGCGAATAATACTCTTTTATTTGACGGCTTGCCGGTAAGAATGCAACTTCCAATTTCCTCAACTGCATTAAAAGGTATGCAACGAATGGTGGCTTTGCTTAACTCTTTAATTTTTTCTTCCGTTTCAGAAGTGCCATCCCAATGGGCATTCACAAAGCCGGTTTTATTATCGAGCAGGTTTATAAATTCATTCCAGTTATTTGCATTTGTAATATGAGCGTCTCTGAATTCTTTTGCACGATTATAAATGTTCGCTTGAATTTCATTAAGCAAATCAGCTACAACTTTAATTACGTTGTTTAAATCAACGCTTGATTTTTCTTTTGTATCTCTGCGTGCAACTTCAATTACATTTTTTTCCAAATCTCTCGCACCGATGGTTAATCTTAAAGGCACACCTTTCATTTCATATTCTGCAAATTTCCAACCTGGGCGCAGATTATCGTTATCATCAAACTTTGCACGAATATTTAATTGCTTTAATTCTTTAATTATTTCATTTGCTTTTTCTGTGATAAGATTTTTCTGTTCAGCATTTTTATAAACCGGAATGATAACAACCTGCAGCGGCGCAATTTTTGGCGGAAGAATCAAGCCATCATCATCACTATGCGCCATAACTAATGCACCGATTA
>JAICKT010000201.1 GCA_025927795.1 Parafilimonas sp.
AATATCAATACATTCTCAAAAAATCTGGCAAAAGCAAGTGATAATTTATCAGACACAACAAACACAGCAGGCATGTTACTAAATGATAAACAAACTGCTGATGATATTCATGCTGTAGTGCAGAATCTGAAGGCTGCAAGCAAAAAGTTGGATGAAGACCTGGAAGCTTTGCAGCATAATTTTTTATTGAAGCACTATTTCAAAAAGAAAAATAAAACTGCGAAACCGGTTAATTAATTTTGAATAAAACTAATGCAACTTTCATCTGTTATGCCGAATTTCGATGAGTTCGTATTGTCTTAGAGCCGTCAAACCGTTTTCTATTATAGGGAAAATATAATTGTTAGGGAACTTGTCTTTGTTACTCCATTTCTCAATTATCGCCTTCATGCCATTACCGAACTAACTAAACAACCAATAATCTCCTGCTTATTGTTCATTTGGGCAATGAGAATTGCACTGATAAAAAAATATTTTTTCAACATCTGAAAGTAGTAAAGCCTTCTTTATATTTTTCGATGTTGGAATTCGGTATTTGCGCTTACTAAAAGGTAACATTTCTATTTTTTGATGATACCGTCTTCAATTCTCGGATTGACTTCAACCAAGACAAGTTTATGGCATAAACATTTGCCATAAATCCTATTTCAACTGATATACTTCCTTTTGATCAATATTATTACGAAAGAAATGATCATGGCTTGAAAAAAGAAAAATTGACGGGAATTTAGATTTATCTAAGCTTCGGAAATTGATGGGATGGAATATTAAAAAATATAAAAAGCATCAAATAACAACGCATGGCAAAGACGGAATAAATATAGTTTGAAGCAAAGTTACCCAACAACGAAATTACGTATTTGCTTGATGCGCGGAGAACTGTTATTAAATTGCATATAATAATATCTTCAGGGAATAAATTGAAAAAAGCCGATGTGCAAAAAGTGCACATCGCAAATTCTGGTTAACACAAGTCAATCATACTTACCTTTACTCAAACTAAAGTTCTTTGTGTATTCGTAAATATGGGCTGCGCAAATCGTGTACCTCGAAGAATTTATATTTTTATTAATTGATTATAAGTTGAATGAAAAGTGAGTTCATGTCCCTCTTTCCGCTGGAAAGAATATTTAATACATTCAATGCTTTTCTATTGCATGCACATGCTATGAAGATTTCATTTCTTCAGATATAATAGATAATTTTTTAGCTCTTCTTCTCAACAAAACCAACAGAATAATGGATAGGGTTAGGTTTAAGTTTAGCTTATGGCATCATCATCACTAAAGAAGTAATGGAACAATAAAAGTTTAAAGTAAAGAAAGCGAGTTTGTAATTCATTTGCCATTTAATTAACCGCCTGCTTAACTGAACAAAATAGATTACAGTGAATTTTATTTATTATTTTTATTCTTTAATCTTATCTTACCCCCTTTCAAAACTAACGTACTACTATGCGTAAATTGATTATTGAAAGCAAAATATATTTTGCTTTGATGCTATTGAGTTTTGTTGCCTGCAGGTTAAATGCCCAGCAATTAAAAATTACTGATTTTGTATTATTCGGTGGGCAAGATAATATATCAAATAATTGTTCTAATCCACCGTCTCCGGGATATGGTGTTACGTTTGCATCTTCAGTTAATATTACAAATGGTCGCATCGGAAGTTATAAACTGATAACATCCGCAGGCAATGCAAACTTTAATTCCACGCTTAATAGTGGTGGAACAATTAATCTGGCTAATGGCAACAAAGTAAGTGGCGACATAACTGCGCAAAATAAGTATAATGCAACAGGCAACATTCTTAAAATGGGTTCGAATGCATATGTAGGTGCCAACATTGACGTAAATGGTAATATCTACATTAGCAGCGGAACTGTTGCAGGCGACGTTACTCATCCTTTGGGTACAACTTATTCCGGTCCAACACCAGGCGGTAGTGAACTTAAAAAAGCGCCGACTTTTCCTGTATTACCGCAAATGCCCTCAATCACAAACTTTACATGTGGTGGAACTGTAGATATTACAACTACCGAAACAATACAACCGGGCTCATATCGAAACATGAAATTAATGGGTAATCAAACGGTAACTTTCAGCGGCCCTGGAGATTACTATTTTAAATCCATTCATAACAAAAATTCAAACAACCTTCAATTTGATTTTAAAGGTATATCAGCAGGTAACGTTCGAATTTTTGTGGACGGAGATGTTGATCTTGATAAGGCAACATCCAGCTTAAAAAACGGCGGCTCTGCATCAAGAATATTTTTAGAAGTACATGGAAACGGGAGCACGAATTCTATCAAGGCATTTTCATTTATCATTGCAAATGGTGCATCAAACAGTTCTTCATGGATAGGAACTGTGTGGGCGCCTTACGCAGCTATCAATATTGGATCAGGTACAGGATCAAGTAATTTAGCCGGCGCATTATGGAGTGCAACCCAGGTAAAAATTCAATCGGGAGTTAATATAACCTTTGCACCATTCAATTCATCTGCAAGTGATACATTAATTGTTCCCGGTTATCTGCCACCTCCTTCAGGAAAGTCAACTGATCTTATCGGACCCGAACTTGAATCACTTTGCCAAACATTTAATAACGGCATAACACCATCCACGGATATTTACCGCATAGTTGATTCAAGTGTATTAATTGATGTAATAGTTAAGGCTGGCTTTTATGCGAATGCTTTAAACATTTTGCAGAATCAATATGGAATGACAAATTTTGTTGATAACGGTCCAAACAGTTTAATTATAACAGGACTGATTCCTATCAACCAACTGTGTATTTTAAATAATGATGCTAATATAAAAAATTATATAATTTCCTGCAGACCTGTATATACACCAATAAAAAGTACCGGTCTTGCAAACACAGGCGGCGATACATCTGTTGGGTCTTATATTGTTCGAAATGCTTTTCATTTAACCGGCAATGGAATTAAAGTTGGTGTGATATCAGATGGTTATAATACCATTCCCGGCAATCCTGCAGGCACTGATATTTTAAATGGAGATTTGCCTGGCGCTGGTAATCCGGATGATTCAACTCCAGTAGATGTATTGTTAGATTATCCTTATGGCAGATCATCAGATGAAGGCAGAGCAATGTTGCAGATCGTACATGATATTGCACCAAAAGCCCAACTTGCTTTTAGAACAGGTTTTATAAGTGAAGCTGATTTTGCGCAAGGCATTAATGAATTACAGCAGGCTGGTTGTAAAGTAATAACAGATGATATTACTTATCTTACCACACCTTTTTTTAAAGATGGTCTTGCTGCAAAAGCGGTGGATAATGTAAAAGCATTGGGCGTATCATATTTTTCTGCTGCCGGAAATTTTGGTTCAAAGTCTTATGAAGCGATATTCAATCCAACAGCAGCACCGGCTGGTGTTACAGGGCAGGCACATAATTTTGGTGGCAGCGATATTCTTCAAAACGATTCTTTGCAGGCAGGCAGTTATACAATTGTTTTGCAATGGGAAGATTCAATTTATTCGCTTGGACAAGGTGGTGCGTTAAATGATTTAGATATTTATTTAACGAATGATGATGGAAGTATTTTGTATGGATTTAACAGACCTAACATTGGCGCTGATCCAATTGAAATTTTGCCATTTATTGTAAAAGCGAACACGCGCATAAACATCACGATTGTACGTGCTGCAGGAAATACTCCAAATCTCAGATTTAAATTTATTGTGTATCGTGGTGATCTTAAATTCAATGAATTTTCATCCGGCACTTCTACAATTGTTGGACAAGCCAATGCACAAGGTGCAATGGCAATTGCTGCTACACGTTATACGCTAACGCCGGTATATGGTATAAGTAATCCTGTAGTTGAAACATTTTCATCTACAGGCGGCACACCTGTGTATGGTGTTGTAAGAAATAAGCCTGATTTTACAGCACCTGATGGCGGTAATAGTACTGTTAATTTTAGTTCACTCGATTTAGAACATGATGGTATTCCTAATTTCTTTGGAACATCTGCTGCAGCGCCACATGCTGCTGCTGTAGCGGCTCTTATTTTGCAAGGCAAAAAATTATTTTATAATAAAGAGCTTGAACCAGATTCTGTAAGAACAATTTTAAGTAATACAGCGTTAGATATGTCAACACCTGGTTTTGATTATACAACTGGTTATGGTTTAATACAGGCTGATGCTGCTGTGAGTAGTTTTGCTGCACCTACTCCTGAGCTTGATAGCTTAATCACATCAACAGATTCAACATTAATTGGTAAAACAAATTTTACAGTTACTTTAAAAGGCAAATATTTTCAGCAGAATACAGTTGTTAAAGTAAGAGGTGTACCGGTAACTACAACCATTCTTAATTCTTCGGAAGCTACTGCTGTTATTCCGCCATTTTTAGGCAATCCGCCAATACAAATGTTTACAGTGCCAAAAACACCAAGCGGTTTAGATGGTTCATATTCAGATTCGTTGTATTTCTTCAGTCACATAAAAAAGAAAATTGTAATTACAGCAGATAATAAAACAAAAAAATATGGCGAGAAACTTCCGGTATTTACTTCAACAATTTTTGTTAATAATATTCCTTTAGATAGTTCAGGATTATCGCTTGCAGATCTTCAGCTTGATACAATTGCATATACTACACCAGCAACCAGCAGCAGTAATGTTGGGTTATATTTTATAAAGCCTTCTTTTAAACCATTATCAGCTACTGATTCTTTAGCTTTTGAATTATATGATTATACGTTTAATAATGGCATATTATTTAATAATAAAATGCCATTGCTTATAACACCTAAGGATACTGTGTTGACTTATGGTGATAAAATGGGAAGTTTCAATTTTAATTACACATATGGTGATTCATTAATTCCTGTTTCGGAAAGAAGTAATTTCTTATTTAATATAAGTCTTGCACATGATTCAACCATCGATACTTCTGTAGTTGGATTTGTAGACGGCAAAACAATTATAAACGGAAGAACATTAACTGATGCGGATTTGTTAAATATGAGTGTAATGGCAAGCGGAAAATCAATAATTAATGCAAGGAATATAATTAATGGAAAAACTATAAAGAATGGCATTGAGGTAACAGACACTACCAGGGTTGTTGATCTCGCACTACAATCTATATTTAACTACCAGGTTGATTCTTCTTCTTCGCCGCTTGTGAATGCGAAAAATATAGTGAATGGAAGAACAATTGTAAATGGCAAATCGATTATCAACGGTACCGCAGAAGTAAATGGAAAAACCATAAAGAACGGAACCACTATTTTAAATAGTAATTCAGTGGGTGATACAAGCAATAATAATGTTGTAGTAATAATTGATGGAGACGATGTAACCGCTGAAACGAATACAATTTCAGACATCAGGTCAATCAATATGGTTACAGGCATTACTCCCGGTGATTTCAGAACCATTCCGGCTGCTATGATATCTGAAAATCTTGAAACAAGGTATAGTTTGGGTGATTTAAAAATACTACCGGCAACGCTTTCTGTAAAAGCAAATGACACTGTAATTTATCAGGGTGATGCAATACCGACGAATTTTACTTCAACCATAACAGGACTTAAAAACGGTGATTCAGTTGTAAGTGGACCAACATACACTTTAAGCCCGAGCTGCATTGGCAAGGCCGGCACGTATCAAATCATACCTTCAAATGTTGTGGTTTCATGCTCCGATTGTTACTTCACAAATTACACGGCGGGTACATTATATATTAATCCAAAAGGAAAGAATGTAAAAAATTTAAAACCGTACCTTGTTTGTGTTGATACGCTATCAAACGATTCAGGCGGTTTAAAATATATAGCAACATTTGGATGTAATAATCCCAATGCAACAACCGTATTTGTTTCAAGAGGCACAGATAATTATTTGTCAGGTACAGGGTCAGCGTCTGCCGTTGGAACATTGCCACAGATATTTAAACCAGGCGATAACACAACATTCCAGATTAAATTCAATGGTAAAAAAATTATCTGGACATTAAAGAGTTATTACGTTAATCAAAAAACAGCAGTAGCGCAAGATGCAAGTTCAACTTCACAAAGATGCAAAAAGTCAAGTCAGAGCATTACATCAGCTACAACGGCTAATTTAAATAGTACAGAAGCAATCGTTACGCCTAATCCAACACATAGCAGGTGTATTATATCAATTAATAAGGGAGTGATTTCAGGCAAAAACCTATTTCTTACTGATATGACCGGTAAAAAATATTCTGAATTAAGCGTTAATACGCTCTCATCAACAAAACTTGAAATAAAATTACCTGCGTATTTAGCAAGCGGTGTATATTATATAAGTGTAAAAATAAATAACGATTATAAAGTACTCAGGATAATAAAAATGTAATTGTTTTACATTTACCTGATACATGAAAAGATTTACAAAAGAACATACATCTATAAACCTATATAATAAGCATTCAAAAAACTTTGCTTTATATATTAAAGCAATTGCATGCGGTATATTTCTTTTATTTAGTGCAACAGCTTACAACCAGAATGCAGAAACCGATAGCTTATTGCGCGTAGCAAACAAAACAAATGACGATAGTTTAAAAGTAAATGCACTCATCAGCCTTGCGATTGCTAATTCTCAATCTGATAGTGGAATTGCTTATGCAAACAGGGCAAAAGATATTGCTTTTAAGATAGGGTTTAAAAGCGGTGAAGCTTATGGTTATAAATGGCTGAGCATTATAAATAATAATAAAGGAGATTATTATAATGCATTAGTTAACTCCAATAAATCTTTAGCAATATTTGAAAGCATTGGCGATAAAATAGGCACATCAAACTTGCTTAATAATCTTGGTGCTTTTTATGCTGACAAAGGAGAAGACTCGAAAGCCATTGAATATTATTTGCGATCACTTGACCTGGCTCAGCAAACCGGCAATAAACTTAGAATTGAAACTGCTTTAAGTAATATCGGAGTTACATATTTTAAAGATTCCTCAACAAAAGATAAAGCACTTGAATATTATTTAAAAGCATTGCCGTATGCACTTCAAATAAAAGATGATGAGTCAACCGGAATTATTTATACAAATATTGGCGAAGTGTATGCAGCAAAAAATGATTTTGATCAGGCTGATTATTATTACCGGCAGGCGTTAAAGGTTTTGGGTGAATCTTCAAGTGCTGCTTATACTTATAATGATTTGGGTAAACTTGCTATAAAGAAAAAAGCATACGACTTAGCTAATATTTATTTAAACCAGGCTGATTCAACTGCGCAAAAAAATAATTCTCCTATTGATATTTTGCAATCATTAATTGGTAAGGCACAATTACAAGTTGCTCTTAACAAAACTAAAGATGCCATCGGGCTTTTTAATAAAGCAGTTGAAATTGGAAAGCCGCTTGAATCTACGCCTGAATTAAAAGAAGTTTATGAAGGGCTTTCTTCAGAGTATCAAAAAATAAATGATTTTAAAAATGCTTTTTTGTTTCAGCGCTTATTAAACGAAGTATATCAATCTGAAAATGCAAAAAAATTAAGTTTCAATTCGGCATCTCTTCAATATACAATAGAACTTCAAAAGCAGTCTGGGCAAATAGCAGTATTAATGAAAGAAAATGAGCAGCAGGAACTAACCCTTGCTAAAGCTAAGTTAGCAAGGAATGTATTGATAGGTGGGTTGGCTATTGTGTTGGTGTTTGTTGTATTGTTATTTATTAATACTACGCAAAGAAAAAAAATAAACAAAATTTTATTTAAACAAAAAGCACAAATAGAAGCGCAGAAGATAAGTGTTGAAAAAACGCTTAACGAATTAAAATCTACACAATCGCAACTTATATATGCTGA
>JAICKT010000221.1 GCA_025927795.1 Parafilimonas sp.
ATCTTGTTTACCACCTGCCAACTGCAAATCTTTTCTTTCAATTTCATAAGCATAATGTGCAATATCATATTCGCCCAAAGGCAGCTTAAGCATTTCAGCAAATGCGCCAATAATTGCAACCATTAATGTTGATGAGGTTCCTAAACCACTGCCTGCAGGCGCATCAACATAAGTAGTTAAACAAAAATTTTTATTTGCTATTCCAAAATCTTTTTGAATGCGGTTAAATACACCTTTATGCAAATCAAGTGTTCCGTTTATTTGCAGAGGCGCTTCACAATCCAGACATTGCTCTTCTTTGCGGTCCATTGCCCGTATGATAATTCCTTTTTCATTTGGCTCGATAACAGCATGTGCATAATGCGATATGGTTGCATTTAAAATAGCACCACCAAACTGATCGCTGTACGGACTAACATCTGTACCACCACCAGCTAAACCAATTCGTAAGGGCGCCCTGCTTCTGTAAATCATAGCAACAAAGTAAAAAGTAAAATCGCAAAAGTAAGCGATGTAAAAATGATTTGGTTTTGCTTTTCGATTTTAACTTATTCAGCAAGTTTCTTTATTGTATCAACTAAAATACTCCAGCTATATTTCTGTTTTTCTTCGCGAAGAGAAGGCAAAAAATATTCTTCGCCAAAATCATATAATTCTAAAATTTTTTCAGCAATACTTTGTGCGTTTGGCTCTGCAACAAGACCCACTTTTTTATCAGGAACAAGTGATGGTAATCCGCCAACATTTGTTACGAGCATAGGTTTTTCAAAATGATAGGCGAGGGGCGTAACACCACTTTGCGTTGCATTTCTGTACGGTTGAATAACAAAATCTGCGGCACTCAAATAATATTTTACTTCACTATCTGCAATGAAATTGGTTCTTAAAATTATTTGCGATTGAAGATTATTTTTTTCAATGATGTCATCATATAATTTTCTCTCTTCATAAAACTCACCGGCTATAAGCAATTTTGGTATTTCTGATTTCTGATTTCCTGATTTTAAAACATTCATTGCTTCCAATAAAATATCCAGCCCTTTATATTTTCGGATGAAGCCAAAGAATAAAATAATTTTATCATCAACATTTAAATCAAGATGTTTTCTTGCTTCAGCTTTATCAATCTTGTCACCGAAATTATCATATAAGGGATGCACAATTTTTTGTGCAGATTTATCAGTAAACAATCTTAAATCAGTTAATACTTTTTCACTCATCGTTACAAACGCATCAACTGATTTTAGAAAATAAGAAGTGAATTGTTTATCGCCGATTCTTTTTTCGTGCGGTAAAACATTATCTGCAATACAAATAATTTTTGTGTGATGATTTTTTTTTACGAGGCGTAAAATTGTTCCAAAACACGGTCCCATAAATGGCAGCCAATAGCGCACAACAATAATATCAGGTTTTAATTTTTTTAATTCACTTCCAATTTTAATCCAGTTAAGTGGGTTAATTGAATTGATGCAAACTTTAATTTTTAAATCTTTTGGCGGTGGATCTGTTGAATATTGTGATGTTCCGGGAAATAAAAATGATGGATATTGTAATGAAAATGTATAAATGGTTGTATCAAAATTTTGTGTTTGAAATTCTCTTGCAAGTCTTTCATCAAACGATGCAAGACCACCTCGTAACGGATATGCAGGTCCAATGATGACAACTTTCATAATGAATTAGGAGTCATAATTGATAAGCCATCAATATCTAAAAAATGATTAACGTTCAAAGTAGCAAGAGGCGTTTTAGAAGAAAGTGCTGCGGCTGCTATAAACAAGTCTGCAAGTTGAAGTTTTCGTCTTTTAGTTCTTAAATCGTTTTGAATTTTAATTGCCGTTTGTGTTATCTTTTTAGTAACAGGAGTGAAAATCAAATCTTCAAATAAATTATCCCAAAAACTTTTCTGCCTGTTATTCATACCTTCGTAAATTTCAATTTCAACAACGGCAGAAAAAAGAAACCCATGATAATCTTGCTCAAATTGCAGTTTATAAAAAAAAGAATTTTCTTTTTTTGTTTTTCTGAAATACTCAATCAATACAGATGAATCAAGAAAGGCTAATCTTTGATCTCCTTCAGCCATGGATGACTTTTTTCATATTCTTTAATTTGTTTTTTTGTCATCACAGGACCATTCTTTAATTTTTCAAGCAGCGCTTTTTGCTTTTCTGTAAGTGGCTTATTTGTTTTTTCTAATTTTAAAATAGTTGCACCCATAAAATCTTTCGTTCAAAATTAATTAATACCAATTTTCTTTTCAACTAAATAATTATTGCGGTCTGTAGCGTTGCGCACAATAAGCTCTGCAATAAAGCCGGCGAGAAATAATTGCATACCAATTATCATTGCAGTAAGCGCTATAAAGAATAGTGGTTTATTAGTAATTCCATAATCAGCATCTATAATTTTTGCGATGATAAGATACAGGCTGCTGCATAAACCAAAAACAAAAAATAGCGTTCCGTATAAACCAAAAAAATGCATCGGTCTTTTACTAAAACGACCAACAAAAGTGAGCGTTGATAAATCAAGAAAGCCATTGATAAATCTTTCCCATCCAAACTTTGTAACACCATATTTTCTGGGACGATGCTCAACTACTTTCTCACCAATTTTTCTAAAGCCTGCCCATTTTGCAAGCACCGGAATATTGCGATGCATTTCACCATACACTTCAATGCTCTTTACAACCTTTTTCTTATACGCTTTTAAACCGCAGTTGAAATCGTGCAGTTTTATTTTTGATATTCTTCGCGCAACTGCATTAAAAATTTTTGACGGAAGATTTTTTGTAAGCTTATTATCAAAGCGCTTTTTTTTCCAGCCGCTTACCATATCAAAACCATCAACAATAATCATCTTGCGCAGTTCAGGAATTTCATCAGGCGAATCCTGCATATCCGCATCCATTGTTATTACAACATCACCTTGTGCTGCTTTAAAGCCTTCATTCAATGCGGCAGATTTTCCATAATTGCGCTGAAATTTTATGCCTTTGAAATTTTTATTTTTATTACTTATATCTTCAATCACTTGCCAACTGCAATCTGTACTTCCATCATCAACCATAATAACTTCATACGAAAAATAATTTTCATTCATTACACGCACAAGCCATTCGCTCAATTCGGGTAATGATTCTTCTTCATTAAATAATGGTATAACAACTGAAATATCCATTGATTATATTGGTTGATTGCCAAAAGGATCTCGTGGTTTTTTCTTTGCAATAGCTGCACCGATTAATGAGCTGATTAAGCCAATTATTGCAAAACCAATAATAATATTTGCAACAGCAATAAGCATAAAATGATCTTTTACAGTAGAAACATAAGAATCAATTTGACTATCGCTCATTTTACCGGATTGTTCTAATTTTTGTCTGGTGATTGCAATACTTTGATTAACCATTTCTGGGAATAAAAATTTTATACTAATGATTGTATAAATTAACATAATTGCTATAATAACTGCAGATGTTTTAAAACCATGAGCAAACTCATTACCGAATGTCACATTTGCTTTCAATTGTTGTGAATAATTAGCACATGCCCATATAATTCCCGCAACAAATATTATCGTCCCTGAATAAACAAGTGCCATATTTTGCGATTGGCCTGTAAAGCGTAAAATCAAGCCGTAAATAATAAGTAGCAAGCTTATAATTAGACCTTTTACTAAAGGTGTTGTTACTTTAGTTTCCATAAAAATTATTTTAGTTATGCAGAATTAAATTTCCTTTTGTTAAGATACCAAGCGCATTGCCCTTTAAATGTATATTGATAAATGCTGAATTATGCGATTTGCTTTTTATATTTTCTTTTTGTAGTGTGAATGAATCATTATTGAACAAGGTAAGCTCTGCTTTATTTCCTTCTTTAATTTCTGCATCATTCAAATTAAAAATTTTTCTTGCATTGGTTGAAAAAAGTTTTACTGTTTGTTGTGCTGATAATTGTGGCAAAACTGTTTTTACCGCAGCATAAGAAGTTTGCAAACCAATCATTCCAAATTTTGCATATTCAAATTCACAGGTTTTGCTATCCCAATCCTGCGGAATATGATGCGATGCAATGCAATCAATATCTCCATTTAAAACTGCATCGCGCAGAGCCATCATGTTTTCACGATTGCGCAACGGAGGATTTACTTTTAAATTAGTATTGTATGATTGTAAATCTTCATCACTAAAAAATAAATGATAAGGCGTAACGGAACATGTAATTTTTAAACCTTTATTTTTTGCTTCATTAATCAGTTCAACAGATTTTGCTGTGCTGATACCTGTAATATGCAAGGCTGAATCAGTATATTCAGCAAGCTCTATATCTCTTGCAATTATTAATTCTTCTGCAATAGCTGGCATGCCGGGTAAACCAAGCTGCGTTGAAATTAATCCTTCGTTCATTAACCCTGTACCGCCGATACTTTTATCCTGCGGAATTTGTATGATAACCCCATTAAAAGTTTTTACATACTGCAAAGCCTTCAGCAATAAGCCTGGATATTGAAGCGGTTGCAAACCATCCGTAAAAGCAACAGCACCGCTTTGATGCATGTCATACATTTCTGCAAGTTCTTTACCTTCTTTCTTTTTTGTAATGCTGCCTAAAGGATGAATCTGAATTTTTAAATTTTTTGATTTTTGCTGTATGTATTCAACCTGTGTTTTACTATCAATAACAGGATTGGTATCAGGTAACGTAAAAATTTGTGTAAACCCTCCGGCCGCTGCAGCATCTGCACATGTTTCCAATGTTTCTCTAAATTCATAACCTGGGTCGCAGGCATGAGAAAAAATATCTACCCAGCCTGGCGAAATATTTGCATTTTCTCTTTGAAATACTTTGTCTGATTTATCAGTTATATTATCGCCGATAGCTTTTATAATTCCATCAATAATTAAAATATCTTTCGTGTTTCCGTTATGTGGAGAATGCTGATCTGTAATCTTAACCTGCCGCAGTAGAATCTTCATTTGAGGCTGCGAAATTTTGCAAATATAACCTGAATTTATTAAAAGCCTTTTACATTTGCAGCCTGTAATTGATTGAGGATTTAAACCAAATTTTATATCAATTCAAAATTATTCGGGTGGTGGCGCAGTCCGGTAGCGTATTTGCATGGGGTGCAAGGGGTCGCTGGTTCGAATCCAGTCCACCCGACTTTTTTTGTCTTACTTAGCTCGCAGAAGTAATGAATTGCGGGCTTTTTAATTTTTATACTTTACCGCATTTTACCATCTTCTCATAATTTTTACATAGGTTTTGTGAGGTAAACAATGAGTGATTTTTGAATTTTTCAAGGCTCTGCATTTGAATTGTTTTTAAGAAAGATCTCGTATCGTTTTATTAGCTAATACAGCTTACCACTTTATTGATTAATTGCCTTGTTTGATGATAATAAGATTTGCTTTGTTGTTTAATAAAAGGCATTGTTGAATAATACTGCAATAGTGATTTTATATTTCATTTGTTTGTCATTTCCACTACACCAGACCAGTTTTCAGAAACACCTTTTTGAAGACAATGCATGGAATGGTCAAGAAAAAACTGTGCAGTATTGTCTTCCGGGTTTATTTCAGTAACAGATAAAAAACATTTAATGGCGCCGGTAAAAGATTTATTTAAATAATGATGAATGCCTTCATTAAATAACTTGAGTGTTTCTTTTTTGTTTATAAGCTGTTCTTCATCATCGCTGTCAAAACATTCATAAATGCCGATAGATGAATGCCTGCCTTTTACCTGCACCTTTCCAAGATAACGCAAATGAAAATTTTCCGGATGCTGTATTTGCTGCAAAGTAATTTCACTTAATAAAATACTGGCTTTATAATGTTTTGTAAGGCTTTCTATACGCGATGCTGTGTTCACTGTATCCGAAATAGTTGTTGCATCAAGACGGTCTTTATCACCTGTAATACCCATTATCAGCGAGCCCGTATGCATTCCAATTCCCATTTTAATGGTTGGTAAATTTTTTGTTTTTTGTACAGCATTAAATGCATAAATATTTTGCTGCATTTCAATAGCTGCAGTTAAAGATGCTTCAGCACTTTCAGGAAAAAGCGCCATAATAGCATCGCCTAAATACTGGTTAATAAAACCATTATGATTGCGTATAATTGGACCCATGCGTTCGTTATAAGAACTAACAAATTGAAAGTTTTCTTCTGGCGTCATTTGCTCCGACAGTGAAGTATAATCTCTTATATCAGTAAAAAGAACAGTAACATTTTTTTCAACCTGGTCGCCCAATTTTACTTCTGTAATAAACTTGTGTCCTAACGAACCGATAAATTCATAGGGAACAAATTTTGCTGTTACTTCATACACGCGGCGCATGGCTTCTTCTCTTTCACGTGCTTCGCGAATATTTTTTTCATACAACAAAGCGCTTTCAATTGCAGATGATGATTGCAATGCAAGCGTAATTAAAAATTTAAGGTCTGATGCAGCATATTGCATCGGTTCATCGCCGGCTAAAATTATTGCGCCCATTATCCTGTGCTTTACTTTTAGCGCCGCATAAACAATTGACTGCACTTTTGAATCAATTATTTCTGCATCTCTTAAAGCGGTTAAATCGCTCATGATTTCTGATTGCCCGCTTAAACCAATTTTAAGTAAAACATCTGCATGCCTTGCCAAATTTTTTTTATTAAATAATTCTTCGCCTGCTGTTGCAGGTATTTGTAATTGCTTACTGGCTTCATCCCATAACACAACTACTGCGCTAACCGAATTAATGAGATGCATGGCTTCATCTACTGCAATTTGTGCAATAGAAACGGGTTCGATAGCCTGGGCTAACTTATCTGAAAAATTAAAAACCATGTTTACTTCCTGGTAAAGCGTGAGCACTTCATTGCCTAAATTTTTCCTCTCAAATTCTTTTTGTACAAGCAGCGTAAGCAATGAAGCAACATGCACAGATTTTTCATCGCCTTTCACCCAGCCGATAATTTCGTCTTGCAGTTTAACAGGGTGTTCATATCGTGCTGATGCTTCAACCTTGCCACACAAGTAAATATTTTTTTCATCCGTAATAATTAACTGTGCATTCATCTCATTAATTAATGAAAGCACTAATGTTTCTGTGTGATTCTTTTTCGAAAGAATATTTTTAAGCGTTACTCTTGGCATTATAAAGAATATACTACGGATAAAAATTATTATAAACCCAACACTTCTCTTGCTTTATTTAAAATTGCTTCCGGGTCAAATGGCTTTGTCATATAAACATCTGCACCTACTTCGTTTCCTTTTTGCCTGTCTAATTCCTGCCCTTTTGCAGTAAGCAAAACAATAAACACATTATTCAACTGCAATTCTTTTTTTACTTTTCTGCAAACTTCCATG
>JAICKT010000530.1 GCA_025927795.1 Parafilimonas sp.
CATATCTGCACGAGCCATCATGGTTGGTGCCAATGAATCTTTGAGCAAAGGAATAATTTCATCTGCAGGATTGCCTTTGCCTGGCGCATATTCGCCATCACGCTTTGGTGCATACTCACCATTATTAAAAGCATCTGCCGCATACACATCAATAAAAGTGTTGAAGCCTTCATCCATCCACGCATAACGCCGTTCGTCGCTGCCGACAATCATAGGAAACCAATTATGACCAATTTCATGCGCCGTAACCCAATACAATTCTCCGCCTTTATCGTTTATACCATCAAACACAATTCCCGGGTACTCCATGCCGCCTGCCATACCTGCTTCATTCACTGCCACGGGATATGGATATACAAACCATTTTTCAGAAAAATATTCGATTGATTTTTTTAAATATTCAGTCGCCCTTCCCCACGCTTCATTGCCTGCGCTTTCAACAGGATAAACTGACATTGCCAACGATTTTTTTCCATGCGGTAAATTAACACGAGCCGCATCCCAAACATAAGCACGTGATGCACCAAAAGAAACATCACGTGTGTTGAACATTTTAAAATGCCAAGTTTTTGTTTTTGATGTTGTTGTTTGATTATTCACTTCATCAACGCTACGAATCATAATTGTATTATCGCTGTTACGTGCCGTTACTAAGCGTTGAATTTGTTGTGCTGATAAAACTTCTTTTTCATTTTGCAATTCACCGCTGCCGGCAACAATCATATCTGAAGGAACTGTAACCGAATAATCAAAATCACCATACTCGCAATAAAATTCGCCGCTGCCTAAAAATGGCAATGTGCTCCATCCTTCCAAATCATCATACACACACATACGCGGATACCATTGCGCTATCTCATAAATCTTTCCATTCTTTGTTGAGAATACATCATTTCTTCCGCCAAATGTTCCGGGAATTGTGTAATGATATTTTATATGAATATTGATTTTTTCTTTTGTTGATAATGCTTGTGGCAAACGTATCTGCATTCTTGTATCATTGATGATATAATCTGCTTTGAATTTTTTGCCTTTGTATTCGATAATAACACTGTCAAACTGATAGCCTGTTGTATGCGCACCCGGCGCTGATATGTGACGTTTGGAAGAAGCAGTGTAATAATTTGAACGTGCATTTTCTTTATAAGTATTCTGGTCAAGCTGCAACCATAATGATGAAAGTGAATCAGGACTATTGTTTGAATAGTGAATCGTTTCACTACAACTAAGCAAATTTGTTGTTGTATCAATGTTTGCTTTTAAAATATAATCTGCTCTATTCTGCCAATATTTTGGTCCGGGTGCGCCATTAGCAGAACGAAATTCATTGCCATTCTTTGTAAAAAAATTCTGCGCAAATACATCATGTGCATCATAAACTGATTCGTTTGTTTGAGCAAATAAAATATCAGCACAACTAAAAAAAATAAACAGCAGTAAAACAGATTTACATTTCATTTTCTTCATGTTTGAATAAATAAAAAAGCATTATGATAGACGTGTTATCATAATGCCTGAAAGTAAAAAATTTATATTAATGAGATGTGTTTATAAACTTCGCGACATTATCATGCAACTGTTTTAAAGATTCAGGATGCAGGTAAACCATGTGCCCTGAAAAATATTTATCGTACTCAATATTTTTTTGCAATGAAGCAGGCATTGGTAAATGTTCCATTTCATATCTGCCTTCAAAATATGGAGTTCCCAAATCAAAGTAACCGGAGTTCAGCATCACTTTCATATCAGGATTATAAATCATTGCCTGCGCCAAATCATTCATCACATTTGGAAAACCTACATAACCACGGCGCTTAAAATCCCACGGGCTTACATTTCCAAACGTGTGATAAGTCATCCCGATTCCATATTTCAAAGTGGTGCGTACATAATTATTAAAAGTTGCTGTGAAAGCCGCATCAATGTAAGAATCCATCGGGTCGTATTGTGCGTACTCGCTTAACGGGTCAATGGCTGCGCCTGAAAAACGCGAATCCAAACGACCAGTTATTTTGCTTGAATCTCCAAGCAATGCTTGTTCAAATTGCGGTCCGTTGATACGCAAATTTGCTTTCTTAATATAATCAACAGGCAAGCCAATATAATTATGCAATTTTTCTGCGATTTGATTGAACGATGTTTCATCAAGCGAAGCGCCTTTATTTAAGGCAACTGCATAATCATTCAATGCAAAATTTTCAACTTCTTTTAAAAATGGCTCAAGCTCTTGTGACTGATTTGGCAATTTATGATGATACCATGCGGTTGCTGCATACGATGGTAAAACCAATTCAAACGGAAGTCCATCGCCGGGGTCTTCGGATGTCATTTCAGTCATGTTGCCGTACGTTAATAATTGCGATAACAAAATAATTCCATTAAGACTCACACCATCTTCTGTTTCCAAAATATTTGAAACCACAGCTGAACGGAAAGTACCATAGCTTTCACCAAATAAATATTTCGGCGAATTCCAGCGATTATAATCAGATAAAAATTTTGTGATGAATGATGCAAATGCACGTCCATCCTGGTCAATACCAAAAAAATCTTTTCTATCACCTGCACCACCTAATTCTTTTGTAATCACCTGACCGAAACCTGTGCCCGGCGCATCAATAAAAACAAGGTCGCTTGCATCTAATAAACTGTAATCATTATTCAC
>JAICKT010000629.1 GCA_025927795.1 Parafilimonas sp.
AAAATAGTTTTCGTAACCTGCAGATCCCAGCGGTAATAACTTTTTATTACCAGCCTTCCTGATTCATCAATATCCAGTTCTTTGGGAGGAGGCAACACCCGTAATGCGTCTATTTTACCATAGGAATAGAAAAAATTATAAAGCAAAATATGGTCGCCATCTTTAACGATTCTTGCCGCGTAATTGCCTTTGGGCAATAATACATCAGCATGAAAAGAATGATATTCACCAAAGAAATCCCCTGCAAACCAATACCTGATTTTGATATCTTCCCGGATTGAGCCGATGATGTAGTATCTGCCTTTTAGCTCAAAAATGCACGGGCATTCAATATCGTCATACACCATAGGATAAACAAGAGGTGGCATTAATTCAACCACATCATTGGTAATTTTAACCAAACCAACGCATCCACGTCGCGAAACGGGGCCTGTAAGGCTTCGTGCGCAAACCAGCAGGTACATTTCATTCTTATAATTAAACCAAAAAGGGTCCCTGAAACTCAACCATTTGCGCGGGTTATCCGTCTCGCTTTCATAAAAAATGCCTTTTGGGGAAATGGGGAAAATATCCTTCTCTGATTTTTCCCAGTCGATAAGATTATCAGAAGTAGCCAGGCCAATTCTTGAAATAACGCCGCGATCCCTCCTTTGAAGCCCGGTATAATACATTTCAAATTTTCCATTCACTTCCACCACATCCATCGTCCAAAGCATATCATCATCCCATTCTCCTGGATTTCCTACAAACAATGCATTTTTAACCCTTTTCCACGAGATGCCATCGTTGGATACTGCATGGGCTATGTAATCGTGATTTGGAATTATAAGGTGAAATAAATGATAAACACCTTCATGAATTATTACGGTGATGTCGCCAATTTCCCAATCGCTAAATCCTGATCCTGAATACATAATGTCTATAACTTTTTTTAAAAATTACAAAATTCCTGCCACTACTGATTTTGCCTGCGGCTGAAAATTATGTCCTCAAAAAAAGACAATTTTCAAATCAACTTTAGATGAAGGCATCACTTTTGATAAGATGGATTGTAATCCAAAACCAATTATTTTGATTTGGTTACTTTTACCAACCTAGGATTAAGTGAATTTAGCAAAAATGAATGGATATTATATACAGTTATTTAGCCCTCACGGGCTTATCAGGTTTAAAGATCCTGAAATAGGAAGAGACAAAGACACCGGCGGGCAGGTAAAATACATCCTCGAATTACTCGAAAATCTTTCAAAACATCCTCAAATCCGAAAAGTTGATCTGTTTACGCGACGGATCATCGATAAAAGGGTTTCTTCTTCTTATGAAAAAGAAATTGAAGTGGTGGATGAAAAGGCGAGAATTGTCCGCGTTACCTGTGGCGGAAATTTATACCGCTCTAAAGAATCTTTGTGGGATTACCTCGATGAATTTGTTGATAAGACCATCCGTTTTATTGAAAAAGAGGATGATTTTCCCGATGTGGCTCACGGGCATTATGCAGACGGCAATTATCTCGCCAGCCAGATAAGCGAAGTTTTCGGAATCCCCTTTATCGCTACCGGCCATTCGCTGGGCCGCAATAAAATGAATATTTTATTACAGGATGGAATGTCAGCGGAAAGAATCAATGAAAAATTCAATATGCAGCGGCGCATTGATGCAGAGGAGTATGCCATTAAAAATGCAGATATAATTATTGTGAGCACCCAGCATGAAATAGACACCCAATATGCGCTTTATAATGTAGAAAAAAATGG
>JAICKT010000449.1 GCA_025927795.1 Parafilimonas sp.
CGTTCTGTGCGTTTAGTTTGCTGATGAGTTCATCAACATTTGTGTAGCCGTTTTCATCTAATATAATTTTTATGCCGATGACTCATAATTACAAAATTACTATTTAGTTTTATCGACCAAACTAAACACTGTGCCGCGCATAACTATACAATGGAGAACATTTTCCTTTAAATATCCTCCTATCGTGGAAGAAGAAATGTTCTGGAGATTCAAAGAAATATTATCATTGAAAAAAAGTAACTATTTAATGCCATCTTTTAATATTTGGCAGCCGATGAAATTTGAAATAATTTTTCTCATAATTTCTGCCCTGTTTATAATATGGGCAATTCCACGAAAAGAGGATTGGTTATGGGATATTGGTTTTATAATCTTTGGACTTGGCGGAGCAATTTATTTAATCAGTTTTCTTCTCTCGTTATATAACTTTATAGATAATTATCTTGACCAACGCAAATATTATCGATTCTTAAAAAATACTATTATTACTTCAACTGATTATGCTTCGTTTTGTAAGAAATTCTGTGAAAAGGATTTTAGATATCGAAAATTAATTGCATCTTAAAATTTGTTTTACTGATGTGAGTATTCTCTTTTTTAGCAATTATAATCATTTAAAGAAGTTTTCTTTCTAAAATAAATTCATCTTGAGATTTTTGAATTTTATAAATAGGTATATTTTTCTTGCAGCATAAATCGCGTATTTCTTTTTCATTATCTTTTGAAATACTAAATCCGACTATAACTTCATTTACTAATGAGTCATCAAACTCAAAAATTCGATCTTGGAAAGTTGGGATTTCTGGATGCCAAATCTTTACAAATCTATATTCTTTTTCATAGTGCCAATCATAAGATTTAGTATGGCTTTCAATAAACATTGTTTCTAAATCATTTTCATTCCATTTAAGTGGATTGATTCTTGGATAATTCGTGCAATAATTAACTGCACCACCTTGACCAAAAAAACCAGAGTTTTTAATACTTTCTTTATTAAAGCCGATACAAAATCCAGTATGATTATGAGAATAGTGTGTCCACATCAATATATTATTCCAGACTTCACTTAAACAAAGAATTCCTAAATGCTTATTGTGAAATTCTAAGACTTTGTACAAATATTTTTGTGAAAAAGTTTTGGGATCTGACTTAATTGAATTTTTATAGTTGTTTCTAACAGTTTCAATTTTTAACCAATCCGTTTTAGAAGGTTGAACAGTGTTTAGATAATCACTCATTGAATGATCAAGCCATTGATTAATTTTTTCATCAGTGTTAAGTAATGAGAAGTCAATAGCCAATTGGAAATCGAAAGGGTCATTCAATTCCGAAACAGATGGAACATATATTTTATTGTGTATTAAAATTGCTCTATGAAAATTATTATCCCAGTTTCTAAACTTATAAACAGTAGAATTCGACATTAGTTTTATATTGAAAATACATAATTTCTAAGTGTTACTTCATATCAATTACTCAACAGAATTTCTACCGATGAATGGCTGCGGGATTGAAATGAAAAACACGGTGAAGGTTTTGTGCGTTGGCTTCTGAGCCGGATTTATCTCGGGCATATTTGTTTTTTTTTATTTGTCTCGATGATTGCTTCGCAGTTGTACTGTAAACCCCGGAACTCCAGCTGATGCACATTCATCAGCTGATAGCCACAAACAAAACCACGATTTAAAAACTGATTACACTTATTAACCTGATTAAAATTAACATCAGCGCAATCAGATAAATCCTGTAAATCATGGTTCAGACTTCTTTCTTGTTCTGTTGGTTTCGGCGCCGCACATCTTTACAATCTTTGGCGTGAACTTGCCCACCACATCAACCAATGCTTTCTGATGTTGCATCACCACTTCAATATCCTTATACGCAAATGGCGCTTCATCTAAACCGCCGCCGAGCAATTTTACATTGTGTTTGGCGAGTTCTTCTTTCAATGCATTGTGCGTAATGTTTGCCATAGCCTGTGTACGGCTCATCTTACGCCCGGCACCATGCGATGCGGAGTTGATGCTGGCTGCTGAACCTTTGCCTTTTACAATAAAGCCGGGCGCAGTCATGCTGCCGGGAATAATACCCAACACATTTTTACCGGCAGGCGTGGCACCTTTGCGATGCACAATCACTTCTTTGTTGTTGTACATTTCTTTCCATGCAAAATTGTGATGATTCTCTACCATCGTTATGGGCTTGCGACCCAGTTGCCTGGCAATTTTGTTATGTATAATGTGATGACATGCACTTGCATAATCACCTGCCAGATTCATAGCCAGCCAGTATTCCATGCCTTCTGCTTCATCAAGCGTTAACCAGGCAAGATGTTTTGCTTCCTGCGGTAAACGACGTTTGCTTATCGCCAGCTTTGTGTAATGATTGGCGATGTTTGCGCCCAATGCACGTGAACCGCTATGCGTTAAGAAACCAACATACGTACCTGCGGGAACATTCAGCGTGGCATCTGTTGCAGGTACTTCAATAATACCAAACTCTGCAAAGTGATTCCCACTTCCAGATGAACCCAATTGTTTCCATGCACGACCATGCAGGTTATTTAGCAACGGCATTTCGAAGAACAATTTATTGTCCATTACTTCATGCTCTTCGGCATGCATAAACTGTGCACCACTGCCAAATAAAGTTGCTTCGCCGAGTTCACGCATAAAGAATGCTTCACGTTGTGTAAGGTCTTTCACATCAATATCAAAAATGCTTAAACACATACGGCAACCAATGTCAACACCTACGCCATACGGTATCACGGCATTCTCTGTTGCCAGCACACCACCAATCGGCAAACCATAACCATGATGCGCATCGGGCATTAATGCACCGGCAACTGCCACCGGCAATTTGGCGGCGCTATACATTTGATGTAAGGCGCCTTGTTCAATCTGGTCGCGACCAAAAATGTTGAAGTGAATACCTTCTTTGTTTAGCGAAATAGCCCCCTCTGAATCTCCCCCAGTGGGGGAGACTTTTGGCAGCAACTTCTCTGTTATAGATTGCAGTGTTTCATGCGTTGCATAATCTGCCGGCGATTGTAACACCGCTTTTAAAATATCAAGCGCTTCTTCTTTTGTGTGATGTTTAAAATGTTTTTCCATCACGTTCATCGCCACAGGAATTACAGGGCTTTCGGGATAACCAAGTGCTCTTAATTCTTTGGCGGATATTTTTAGTTTCATAAACCCTCCTAAATCCTCCCTAAAGGGAGGACTTTTTATTCGTTCAATTTTTTTAGTTTCTTTTATTTATGATATCAACATTTGTATTTATGGCATCGCGGTTGTCGCTCATTTGTGCTGTTACAGTAGAGAAAGCTATTATTCATTTGGAACTAATCTTATTAATTGATACTTCACTTTATATTCATCAGCTTAG
>JAICKT010000003.1 GCA_025927795.1 Parafilimonas sp.
ATCAACTGAACCGCTTGTGTTGTTATAGTTGGCTGCTCCGGTAAAACTCCATGCATCACCTGTGTATGTGCCTGCATCAGTATGTGTAGTTGCTGATACATCTATCGTTCCAACAGTTGCATTTGTTTCACCATTTACACCATTGATGGTATAGGTTGCTGTGTGTGCATTGCCATCATAGGTTACACTGTATGGTGTAACCACGATTGTCGGATTGGCTTTACCAATTGCATCATCAACTGTTCCGTGAGCATCGTTATAGTTTGCTGCTCCTGTAAATGACCATGCATCTCCATTGTATGTGCCCGCATTGGTATGTGTAGTGCCTGATACATCGATTGTTCCAACCGTTGCATTTGTTTCGCCATTCACACCATTGATGGTATATGTTGCTGTATGTGCAGCACCATCATAGGTAATTGTATATCCTGTTACATTAACAGTAGGATCAGCTTTCGTAATATCCGCATGGGTTGTCGTCGCAGTATTACCGAGGTAGTTTATTGCATCGGTACCAGTGAAAAACATGCTGCTTACGCTTACAAGCTTATTTATTCCAACATTTTTAGTATCAAACGTAGCTACTCCATAATGAAGTGTAAGCACATCACCGCTTACTCTGTCATCAGATAGTGTAACGGTAGCCGTTGTACTGCCATCATATACTTTATTAATACCGGTTGCTGTTATATTAAGAGTTCTTCGTGTGATTATGGCGCTGGCATTAGCAGTGGTATTAAAAGTATAATTGCCTGCATCCAGACCGCTGATTGAAATACCTGTTACTGAAATAGGTTTGGTAGTAAAATCAGTCGCATTCTTATCAGAGAATGTCGCTGCTGTATAACTATCAATAAATACATCACCAGGTACACGATTATCGCTTAAGGTAACTGTAGCAGATGTAGTACCATCATACACTTTATTACTACCAGTTGCAGAAATGGTAAGTGCAGCTTTGCCAATCGCATCATTAACTGTTCCATTTGTATTATTGTAATTACCGGTAACATCTGTAAATGTCCAAGGATCATTATTGTATGTACCTGCGCTTGTATGAGTTGTACCACTAAGGTCTAAGCCTGCAAGCGCTTCATTTTTCACGCCTTTAGCTGAGCCTGTAGCTGTATGTGCGGTTGCATCATATGTTACGCTGTAGGGGGTAACACTAACAGTTGCATCGGCTTTATTAATTACAATTGCTGCATCACCATTCTGATCATTATAATTGGTACCACCAGTGAATGTCCAGTGTGCTGTACCACCAGGCACATTTGTAAATGTTGAACCAAGATTTAATCCTGCACTTAAATCAACATTACCAACTCCTGTTGCTGTACCACTTGCACCATGTGCATTGCCATCATATGTTCCTGTATAACCATTTACTGTTACAGTAGCATCTGCTTTTGCTATTGCATCATTAACTGTTCCGCTTGTATTCTTGTAATTACCGGTAACATCTGTAAATATCCATGGATCATTATTGTATGTACCTGCGTTGGTATGTGTTGTGCCATTAAGGTCTAAGCCTGCAAGTGCTTCATTTTTCACACCTTTAGCTGTGCCTGTTGCTGTATGTGCTGTTGCATCATATGTTACACTGTATGGAGTAACACTAATAGTTGCATCGGCTTTTGCTATTGCATCATTAACTGTACTGCTGGCATTGTTATAGTTTGCTGCACCAGAGAACGTCCATGCGTCTCCGGTATATGTTCCTGCAGTGGTATGCGTGGTTCCTGTTACGTTGATCGTTCCAACTGTTGCATTTGTTTCTCCATTCACACCACTGATAGTATATGTTGCTGTGTGTGCATTGCCATCATAGGTTACACTATAAGGTGTTACTGTAACAGTGGGATCAGCTTTATTTACCACTAAAGTGCCGGTAGCGGTGGCAGGAGTACCCCCATCGCTTAAAGAAACTGTGAAATCGTAAGACCCTGCATTAAGACTTGCAGGCACATTAAGAGTTAACGTTGCACCTGGCAAAGGGTTGCTGCCGGTCGCAGTAAATGTTGCAGAAGGCGAAAAGCCACCCGATGTTACGCCCGCAGGAAGTCCGGATACACTGTATGTTCCATTAACTGTCCCATTGCCAATTCGAGTAGAAGTAACTGCAAAGGTCGGCGAGCTTGCAGTACCATATATTGAAACACCAGATTGAGTTCCAATGGAAACTGTTCCAATTGAACCTACAGGACTAGTATAGGTAGCTGTAATAGTTTGGGGTCCACTAACTGTAATGGGACTTACAGATGAAACACTTGCAAGTGTGTATGTAGTTCCACTAACGGTGATCGTTTGAGCGTATGAGAATGAAAAAGAAGTACCGCTACAAGCACCTTGGGTAACAGAACCATTCCCTCCTCCTCCTGTATTAAAAGTAAGACTCCGGGTTTGGGGAGTACCACAAGTGCCCCCTGGTCCCGGCGGGGGTTCATTTTGATATGTCCAAGTCATAGGAACATTGGTGTTAGCAGGAAGACCGCTCGCTGTAAATTTAATACCTGCGTCTGTAAAGGTCGTCTCAGCATGCAAACCCGAACTCTGTCCATCAGCAGTTAATTTTAATGTTGCTCCAAATTCATCGGCATCGCCGGGAACCAGCCATGTTGAACTAACATTTCCATTTGCATCGGCAACGACCGTCCATGGCTGATGCGAAGAATCCGTTGCGTCATCACCGCCCGTTGGATCATGCAGTACTTGCAAGGTTACCGTTTCACCTGCCTGGAAACCACTGCCGGTAATAATTACAGTTGAACCGGGGGTATAATCTGCTCGGTCCGTTGAAATTGTTGCGGTTTGTGCACTTGCTTTTAAGGTAGGGGCGAATGCAAACAACAACATGCCCACAAACGGCATTAAAAAAATGCGTAAATAAGTTCTCATAAGGTCGTTTTTTCTTAAATAAAATTTTAATTACATTAGTTTTAATTACAATTATGTTTTGGATTTTATAGGATAGCTAAAAAGACCGTGTTTAAAATTTTCTTCTTTTCAGATTTTTAGTAGTCAGTTTTCATTTGATACCAATCTCGTTTTTTAAGTAATCTTAGGATGATTATTTTAATTCAACAGTCAATTTCAGTTTATAAAAATAATAAAATTTATGAATCACAAAGATTTTTCCAAACTTTAATTTTTACCTCGTAAATATCAGCAATGATTATTCACCGGTATGCTATAAATACGCAATAATAATCAGAAGGTTCATTATAATCAGAAATAAGCAACCGGTTCTTCAATAAATTAATCCGTTCTTTTAAATTCATTACTTACTTCTTAATTTTACTTTTTCACAAACGTTAATTTCAATAAAAAAATAATATGGCAATTAAAATAACTGATGAATGTATAAACTGTGGCGCCTGTGAACCCGAATGCCCGAACAACGCTATTTACGAAGGTGGCGTTGAATGGGCAATTGCAGATGGTACAAGTGTTAGAGGTAGTTTTACTTTAATGGATGGAACTGTAGTTGATGCGGAACAACGAAACGCACCGCTTGCGGTTGATACATATTATATAACGCCAAATAAATGCACAGAATGCCAGGGTTTTCACGAAGAACCGCAATGTGCTGCCGTATGTCCGGTTGATTGTTGTGTGCCCGATGAAATGTACCGCGAAACTGTAGATGAACTAATGGCGAAAAAAGAAAAGATGCATATTTAATTTTTTTCGTTAAAATGATTACCTTGGAAACTTAATAATGATTGCTTGTTGCAACATTAGTCCGGCGGGTGATATTTCCCGTCAACAATAGGTGAAGGTTTACTCCTTCGCCTTTTTTATTAGCTTTAATTCTTTACATCTTATACTTATTTCTATTTTCTTTGCGTTGATATTTTTTTACATGAAGAAAAAAATTGCGTTGCTTACAGGCGGTTACAGCGGTGAAGCTGAAATCAGTTATCAAAGCGTAATAACAGTTAATAATAATGTTGATCGAAATCGCTACGATGTTTATGTTATTGATATAACACTGGAAGGCTGGTTTTATAAAAATGACAATGGCGAAAATATTTCTGTTGATAAAAATGATTTTTCAATTACACTTAAAAACAATAAAATAAATTTCGATGCTGTACTCATGTGCATACATGGCACGCCGGGCGAAGATGGGAAACTGCAAGGGTATTTTGATTGCATCGGCATACCATATACAACATGCAGTGCTGCCGCATCCGCATTAACTTTTAATAAGCGTTATACAGTTGCAGTTGCGGCTTTTGCAGGCATTAATGTTGCAAAATCATTACACATTTTTCGTAACGATATTATAAACGAAGAAGATATTTTTAATAAGCTGAAATTTCCTGTATTTGTTAAGCCAAATAATGGCGGTTCAAGTATTGGCATGTCTAAAGTAAATCAACCATCCGAAGAAATGGGTGTTGCTTTGCAAAAAGCTTTTAAAGAAGATGACCAGGTGTTGATTGAAGAATTTATTCCCGGCAGAGAACTTACCATTGGCGTTTTTAAAACAAAGGGTGAAATAATAACGTTGCCTATAACAGAAGTAATTTCAAAAAAAGATTTTTTTGATTTTGAAGCAAAGTATAAAGGTTTCAGTGAAGAAATAACACCTGCAAAAGTTGATGAACCTATCGCTGAAAAAGTAAGAGCTGCTGCCCGTAAAATTTATACAGTATTAAATTGCAGCGGCGTTGTACGCATAGATTTTATTTATAACGAAGAAAAAGCTGAACCGTTTATGCTTGAAGTAAATACAGTACCGGGGCAAAGCGCTGCGAGCATAGTACCCCAACAGGTAAAAGCAAATGGATGGACATTGCAGGAATTTTACACAGCATTAATTGAAGAATGTTTTAATTGATTTTTTGAAACGCAAAATTCAAATGTTTAAATTTATAACACAGCGTTCTTTTTTGGTAAACCTGTTGGTTGCGGTAGCTTTAATACTGCTGATTATTTTTTTATTTTTTATTTCTCTGGGCTCAATTACGCGACATAACGAAACAATTAGAGTACCGCAGGTAACAGGTAAATCTCTCGCTGATGCAACATCATTTTTAGAAAAAGAAGGCTTCAAAGTATCTGTGCAGGATTCTGTTTATATAGATACATTAGCTCCGCTTGCTGTAGTTAAACAATCACCCGAATCTGAAGAACTGGTAAAAATTAGCCGAACCATTTATCTAACTATAAACCGTGCACAACCTCCTTTAATTGATATGCCGGATTTACGTGGTTTTTCTTTTCGCAGTGCAGAAATGTATCTGCAAAGTCTTGGCTTAAAATTGGGCGACACAAGTTATACGCCGGACATTGCGCGTAATGCGGTTAAAGATCAAAAGTTAAACGGAAGCACGATTGAGCCGGGCACAAAAATTCCTGTTGGTACTGCTATTGATTTTGTTTTAGGAAATGGTTTGGGTAACACAGAACTTACTGTTCCTGATATTGTAGGCTTAACAATAAGCCAGGCTAAGGATTATCTTTCCGGAGATAATATTAGCTTAGGGGTTGTTATTGCAACAAGTGCTATTCAGGATACTGCAAACGCGTATATCGTAAAACAAAATCCAGAACCGGAAACACAACTACCGGATGGAACGACAGCGCACAATCATATAAGAGCAGGGCAATTAATGGATGTTTGGATTAGCACAGCACCACCTGTGCGCGATACAACAAACAATCAATCAACACCGGAAAATCAATAAAAATTTTTATGAAAACTATTACTGTGCAAGAATTAAAAAACCGCCTTGATGCAGGCGAAAATATTCATTTGGTTGATGTACGCGAACCATACGAAAACGCTGACTTCAATATAGGCGGAATTTTACTTCCGCTTGGTGAAATAAGAAACATGCAAACAGATGCTATTGACGGATGGAAAGATGATGAAATTGTTTTATACTGCAGAAGTGGTAATCGTAGTGGTATCGCAGCTCAAATATTAGAACAATTAGGCTTTAAAAATCCAAAAAATCTAACCGGCGGCATGGTTGCATGGCGCAATTTGCGTTAATTATTTTCTACAAAATTTTTTAAAGAGGTGCCGATAATATGTGTCCATCCTTGCGTAAAACTTTCTTTTGAAAAATCTTTTGAAACTTGCGGGAAAGTTTCCAAGCCTGTGTGCGTTAATTTCAATCTTGTTTTTTCGCCTTCATCAAACAATTCAAACGTAACAACGGAATTACCCTCGTAATCTTTATACCGCCAGCTATAGCTGAGTTTTTTGTTTGGAATAACTTCCAATATTTTACATAAATGCGTATAAGTTTTTTCTTTACTGCCGCCATCAAATGTAAATTCAAAACCAACTTCAGGCTTAAACGCTGCAATATTAAAATACCATTGCTGGATTAAATCTCTATTGGTAATGGCTTTCCAAACTTTATTAACAGGTGCATTATAAGTGCGTTCAATTACAAATGGTTCATTGTTCATTTTTTATTTTTTACAGATGACGAAATTTTTTTTGCTGATTTTTTTGCTGCAGATTTTTTACCTGCTTTTTTATTTTTGTTTGATACGTTTTCTTTTGAAAGAAAATCATCCAGTGCATTCAATTTCTTCGTCCAAAAAATTTTATGCTGTTCTACCCATTCAGAAACCTCATTTAATTTTTGCAGCTTAGCTTCACAATATCTTTCACGGCCTTGCTGCTTAATCGTTATTAATCCACATTCGGTTAAAATTTTAATATGCTTCGAAATTGCCGGACGACTTGAATGAAACTTTTCTGCAACTGAATTTAGATTTAAAGATTCATGTGCAAGAAGACTTAAAATTTTTCTTCTTGTAGGATCTGCTATAGCCTGAAATACATCTCTTCTCATTAAATAATGTTTATGTAACTAATCGGTTACAAATATAAATAGGAAACCAATCGGTTACAAATTTTTAAAGATATTTTTATTAGGTTAATATCTCAATTGAAGTTTCTGATAATAATGAAGTTTTATTAACTTAGTTTACTCTTTATAAATCATTATTCATTAATTAAACTTACCACTATGATTATTGTTCACGACATTTTCATTTGCAAACCTGGCAACGCCTCAAAATTTGCCAAATTGTTTAAGGAAGTTATGGCTGATAATAGTGAACTGGTTAATATTATGACTGATCTAACCGGCGACTATAATAAAGTTGTAATGGTAACTAAATATGATAACCTCACAGCTTATGAACAGAGCTTTCAGAAATACATGCAAGACACTGAGGAAATGAAAAAAATGAAAGAAAAAATGCAGGGCTATCATGATATGTATCTAACAGGTTCAAGAGAAATTTACCAGGTTTGGTAAAATAAATACATAAAGCAGTGCAGAAATTTTACAGACAACTTTTTGTTCTGTTCATTTTTTCCTTATCGCTTTACAATTTTCTCTTCAACAGCATGCATTAGTTTGTCTTTTAAATTACGGCTTAAAGGCAGTTCGTGTGTACTAATAATTACTTTGTTTCCGGCAATCATTTCTATTTTATGCAAAGCAGCTATATACGATTTGTGTATGCGCATAAAAAGATTGGGAGGCAATTTTTTTTCCATACCGGAAATAGTTATGTAACTGATTATTTTTTTCCCGGCAAGATAAATAGCAACATAATTCTGCAGTGCTTCAACAAACAGGATGTCTTTATATAAAACTTTTTCTACCTGGTGATTAACTTTTAAAAAGAAGTAATTGCTTTCTTCTGCCGCTTGTGAAGAGTCTTTCAATTTATCAGCAAGAAAATGTTTTGCCTTATTAACTGCTTTTAAAAAGCGTTGAAATGATATTGGTTTTACGAGATAATCAATTACATCTAAATCATAACTCTGCAACGCATATTCAGGATAAGCTGTGGTGAATATAACTGCCGGCATTTTTTTAAGTGATTTTATAAAATCAATTCCTGATAATTCCGGCATTTCTATATCAAGTAAAATAAGATCAGCCATATTCCTATGAAGCAATGGATATGCCTGCATTGCATTATCACAAACAGCAACTAATTCTAAAAAATCAACTTCTTTTATATATTCTTCCAAACCCTTTTGTGCAAACGGCTCATCATCCACTATAATACATTTTATTTTCATCTGTACATTTTTTTGTTTTTTCATTTGTCAGATGGAATTGTCCATAAAATTTTTCATCGCTGAATAGTATAATGGCTCAAAAATTTTATGTTTCATTTCATGACACTTGTAATTTTAAGTGAACAGAATAGGATGATGATTTATTTTGAATACATAGCTCATGCTTGTTTGCGTATAATAATTCCAGTCTTCTTTTTACATTTTTTAATCCAATACTTTCCTGTACAGGCAGGTGGTTATTATTTTTTGAATTGACAACATCAAACAACAAATAATTATTTTGACGGTGTAACCCAACCTGTATATCATTTACTTTATCTGTATAACTCGAAACATGTTTAAATGCATTTTCAACAAAAGAAATAAGCAATAAAGGCGCAACGGAAAAATTGCAAACATCTTCATCTGTTTCAAAACAGATATTATAATTTTTTTGTTTGCGCAACCGCTGAAGATCAATATAGCTTTTTAAATATTCTATTTCTTTTTCAATAGCAATCTGCTCTTCATTACATTCATATAATTGGTAACGCAGCAATTCAGAAAATTTATGTAAAGAGGTTCGCGCTTCCGTATTGTTTTTATCAATTTGAAAATATATTGTGTTTAATGAATTAAAAAGAAAATGCGGATTTATTTGTGCTTTTAAATAGCGCAATTCTGTTTCAAGATTTTCTACCTGTATTTTCTGCAACAGCAAATGTTGCTTATACCAGTTTTTACTCAACATCAACGCCATTGTAAAACCCAGGTAAAAAATGGCGATAGAGAAATTATAAAATGTGTTTGAAAAAAAAGAGCGTTTATAAATATTATTCAATACATATCCATACAATTGCCTGTCATGCATGTTTTCTAAAGCAGTGTACAATAGCGAACAACTAAATAAGAATAAACTGTATAAAACATATTTGTTCTTCTTAAAAAAATTGGGAAATAAATAATAAATATTGATGTAACAAACAAGCATAAGCAGACCATTGCGAATAAAAATATTAAGCCAATACTGATAGGCGCCTGCTTTATCCAAAAGGTCGGTAGTAACATAAGCATAGAATACAATAGTGATGCTCCAGAAGATTATATGGTCGAGCTTATATTTCCAGAAAAAGCGCATACTTAAATGTAGTTATAATTTAAAAAAACTTCTGCCGCTTTATACAAAATGCAGTTTTTGCATGATGAAATGCAATGCTGTTGAAATACTATTTTTGCCGTTGTTATACATCAAGTAATTAATGCATTTAATCAAACAAATTATGCTCTGCGGCAGCACTGGCTTACTTTGATATCATTAATTATTCATCATAAAATATTCAATCATGAAAAATTTATTTTTTAAAAAGTCTTTGCTGAAATGTTGTTTGTTTATCGTTTTTTGCATTACAGCATTTATGGGCACTGCAAAAGCAGGGCTTGATTATTATGAACTTTATATTGGCAAAAAACTTATTCTTAAAAGGGCGGTTAATCAGCCTTTAAATCTTGAAAGTTTACCAATAAGCCAGGCAAATGGAAATGAGCAATTGATTATTTATTATTATCAATGCAATGCACCTGATAAACTCGCAAATAACAGGGTTATCACATTAAAAGATGCCAGTGGTAATAAAATAAAAGAATGGAAATTTGATGATGCCAAAGGTTCAAACACAGGAATGTCGATTTCTATAAAAGAGCTTTTACAATTGCAGAAAGCAAATAAAAATTCTCTCACTCTTTTTTATACTGCCGAAGGAAAAACAAGAGAAGAAAAACTTGTATCAGTTGCTGCGGTAAATAAAACGGTTGGTTATCTTGAAATGAAAACACATGATAATAATCAAAGGGCGTTATCAGCAATTGTTGTTTATACAAAGCGATACACCGGCTATGCAGTTTAATTAGATTTATTTTATAAATTTTAAATTATTTAAACAGGTTGTAATTAGTTACAGCCTGTTTGAATATTAATCGGAGAACTTCATTGGTAAACCAAAGTTCCTTTTAACCGGAAGCAAATTTTGAATAGCAAATCTTTCCTTTAATAATTGTTGTTTCAATATTAATATTCTCATCAAAGATTATAATATCTGCATCTTTATCAATTTCAATAGAACCTTTTTTATCTGCTATATTTAAAATTCTTGCAGGCGTGTAAGTAATCATTTTTATTGCATCTATCAGTGAAACATCAGCCATTGTAATCATTGTTCTAACTAATCGATTTGCCGTTGCAATACTTCCTGCAAATGCACTCCTGTCAGGTAGTTTCGCAACACCGTCTTCTATAATTACTTTCAAACCATTTGATACATCACCTAAAATACTTTCGCTGGCGTTTGTTCCGGCAGCACGCATAGCATCTGTAATCAAAGCAATTTTGTGGGGACCTTTTATTTTATATGCAAGCTTTAAAAGAGGCGAAGGAAGATGAATTCCATCTGCTATAATTTCAACATCCATTTCATCAATTATGTATGCACTTTCAATTACACCTGCATAGCGATAAGCATTACGTCGCGTAACACCAGACATCGCTGAATATAAATGCGTGATTAATGTGTAACCATTATTAAATGCTTCGAACACTTCTTCATAAATAGCATCTGTGTGTGCAATTGCAGGTAAAATATTTTTTGTTTTTAAATAGCGGCCAAACTCAATTGCACCTTTTAATTCAGGTGCTGCGCTCCAGCGTTTAATACAGGAATATTTTGAAAGAATTTCTTTGTATTCATCAGGGTTTGGGTTTCTTATAAACCGCGGATCCTGTGCACCGATTTGATTCATCGAAATATACGGACCTTCCAAATGCATACCGAGTAATTGCGCACCATTTACATTCTTTTTATTCGCACTTTCAAATGCATCTAATGTTTGTAATAATAATTCTTTTGTTGATGTTAAAGTAGTTGGCAGCATTGCAGTTGTTCCATGCCGAGCATGTGTTTCGGCAATAGTAAGAAATGCTGTTTCTGTTGCATCCATAAAATCGCATCCACCGCCGCCGTGAACATGTATATCAATAAAACCCGGTGCAACATATTTTCCTTTTGCATCAATTTCTATTGCACCACTAATCTCAATATTTTTTTCGCTTACTTCTGTTATTGTATCGCCTATAATTAATACACAACCGTTTTCAATTATTTTAAAAGGTGTTATTATTTTGCCGTTATATATTTTTATTTTTTGAGGATGCATCAGCAAAATTATTTATTAGTGTCTTGCGCTATCATGTTGTATAAATATCGTAATCATGTTTGAGTCATCATTTCCGACGAAGGAGAAATCTTTTGAACATTAGCAACTTTAAATTTATGAGATGTCTCGTTCCTCGATATGACGTTCATGGTTAAAATTTTATTCAGGCAACTCTACTCAAAAACATTTTTAGTGATTTGATAGAACAACATATTTAATGACTTAATAATGATGCAGCATCTTTATCAAGATAAACAATACAATTATTATGTGTTTGTAAAATACTTGCTGGATAAAGATTGCTTACAGGATTTTTCAGGCAATTTTTTACGGCTGCAGCTTTTCTTTTATCAGGAACAGAACAAATAATATTTTTCGATTTCATGATTTGTTTTACAGACATGCTAATAGCTCTTCGCGGAACCTCATCAATTGAATTAAACCAACCTTCATTCATTTGTTGTCTTCTGCATACATCATCTAATTCAACAATTATATAAGGTTCTTCAGTTTCAAAATCGGCAGGAGGGTCATTAAAAGCAAGATGTCCGTTTTCACCAATACCAACAAGCGCAACATCAACTGGATGTTGTTTAATTATATCACTAAGTCTTTTATATTCCTGTTCCGCATTTGCTTCGCCATTGATTAAAAACACTTGCTTCAAATCAACTTTTGAAATAAATCTTTCCTTCAAATATTTTCTAAAACTTGCAGGATGTGTTATAGGCAACCCTATATATTCATCAAGATGAAACATAGTTAATTTACTCCAATCTATATCTTCACTTACAAGTTGATTTAATGTTTCAAACTGGCTTGTTCCTGTTGCGAGAATAATATTTGCAGTTCCATTTGCTTCAATTACTTTATGTAATAATTGAGCTGCATGCTTTGCTGCTGCAACTCCTAATTCATATGGTGTATTATAAATTTCGATTTTCATTTTTATCATTACTAAAAAAGCCTTTTTGCAGCAAGCCGTATGCAATTTAAAGTATGCTGTACTATAAAAGACCACGCTAACTACCAAACATTTCTTCTTTTATGCTTCTTATTATATCTTATGCACTGGAATAATACTGCGGTTTATTTGCATGAAATCATTAAACCATATCTCTAATGATAAATTGCTAAGCCTGGTGTACTCATCGTTGTTAAGAGAATATTTTGAACGCAGGAAAAATCATATTTTTAAGAATCACTATGCGGTAGTTAATCCAATGCGATTATATCAATATAATATAAAACATATTTTACTTTGTTGTTTAATGATATACTTTGTTCGGTTTAACGAATTAATGGCGCAAACTATTTATCAGCTACCGCCTAATCAGCCTGAACAAGATGCTTGCAATGCTTTACAATTATGTGGAAACAGTTTTAGTACTCCTTACAGTTATACAGGCATCGGCAAACATTTAGATTTAGATGAAACGCCCTGTTTTAAAGGTGCAGGAGGCGGCGAGAAAAATTCGGTATGGTTGCAGATACACACAGCAACTGCAGGTAGCATAGTATTCAAAATTAAACCTGTGAGCCCTGATGATGATTATGATTTTGCAGTATTGGATGCAACCGGTAAAAATTGCAGTGCACTCACATCAAAAGACGTATTAAGATGTAATTATAATAGTAACATTAAGGGTAGCAATATAAATGGAATCATAGGACTTAGTGATACATCAAGAACGCCTTATATACAAAGCGGCGCTTTTGGAGGATCTTTTGCGCAGCCTGTTTTTGCGAAAGCTGATGGAGTATATCTCATCATGATTAATAACTTTGGAAATTATGTAAGCGGCGGCCCGAGCCAGGGATTTACAATTGATTTCACCGGCTCTACCGCAGTTTTTTATAATACGGGCAGTCCGCAACTGAGCAGTGTGGATGTACCTTGTACTAATGCTAAAAGCATTATTGTAAAAACAAGTATCCAGATTTTATGCAGTTCCATTGCGCCCGATGGCAGCGATTTTACAACAAACGCACCAGCAAAAATAGTCAGCGCCTCAGGTGTAAATTGTACTGGCAGGGGTGGCTATACAAACTCTGTAGTTATTAATTTTTCATCAGCATTGCCTCCCGGTAATTATACCATTAACGCCAAAAGAGGAAGTGATAATAACACACTGACGGGTCTTTGCAATGAGTTGATACCATCTAATGCCGTTCTATTTATAGTAAAGCAAAATGGTAAGGTATCAATTACTGATGAATTTATCTGTTCGCAACAACTGCCTTATACATGGAATGGTATTCAGGTACAAAAGGGCGGCGATAACGTTGCGGACTACACAACAAAATCTGCAGAAGGCTGCGACTCAACAACAATACTAAACCTTCATGTTTCGGCGGCTCCGCAACAGGTTAGCATATCAAAAACTATTTGCGATGGCGATTCATATATTTTGCCATGGGGTTCGGTTGTGAAGAATGCAGGCACTTACATACATCATTATCTAAACAATAATGGCTGCGACAGCCTTGTAGAAAACGTAACCATTAATATTATTATACCAAAAAGCGGCAATATTCAGGCAAGAGACAGTACGATTCAAACAGGATTTTGCCAAAACGGTTCAGCGCTTTTAAGCGTAGGAAATAATTTTACAAGCTATTTATGGAACAACGGCCAAACAAGCAGTTCAATTATTGTAAATATAGCGGGCACTTATAGCTTAATGGCACTGGATAAAGACGGATGTATAACGATAGATACGTTTGTGGTTGCCCGTTACCAGTACCCAATAGCTGCCTTTCACAGTGTTGAAAAATTATGTAACGATAGCAGTATAGTATTAGATGCAGGTCCGGGCTTTGCTTATTATTTATGGAGTACCGGAAGTACCAATCAAACAATCACAACAAACAAGCCTGGAAAATTTTGGGTGGCATTAGCAAGTACACATAGCTGTACAGCTACAGATACGGTTAATGTAATTACAGTGCCGAGACCGGCTGACTTTTTAATATCAAGTATTACAAAATGTTCATTTAAAGAAGCAATCTTAACACCATCAAACAACTTTAACGAATATACATGGAGTAATGGAAGCAATACAAAAAGTATTAATGTTGCTACAGGCGGATTGTATTGGCTTGATGTAACAGATTTTAATGGATGCACGGGCAGAGATTCAGTTACTGTAATTGACTCTACATGCCCCAGGTACTTTTTTATGCCTACTGCATTTACGCCAAACAATGACTTCCATAATGATATATTCAAACCAGCATTTTCAGGTCCCGTATCCGGTTATCATCTTTCAATTTACAACCGCTGGGGAAAATTGATATTTTCATCTAATGATCCTTTAACCGGATGGAACGGTACAGTGAAAGGCCTTCAGCAACCTATTGGTGCTTATATATGGATTTGTTCTTACAATCTCGAGGGACAAGCATCCCGTACCGAAAAAGGCACAGTTACTTTAATAAGATAATAAATATTATAAATGCAGTCTAAAAAAGACAATACAATTAATCATCTTTATTGCATATAGTGTATATCATTAAACTTTGTTGAATGAATTTTTAGTTTTTGCAACGAAGCGTAATGAATATTTTTTACAACGTAATTTTCCATTTCAATAATTATTTCTCATGAAGTATGTTCTGTTGATATTATTAATTGCACTGCTTAGTTGTAATTATAAAACTAAATATGACACCATTATACATAATGGTTTGATTTATGATGGTAATGGTGGCACGCCTTACAAAGCAGACATTGCGATTAACGCCGACACTATTGCTTTTATAGGACAAATAAAAAATGCTTCAGCAAAGAATGAAATTAATGCTGATGGTAAAGCCGTTACACCTGGCTTTATAAACATGATGGGGCATTCAGAAGAATCACTCTTTCAGGACGGCAGATCGCAAAGCGATATAAGACAAGGTGTAACCACAGAGATATTTACTGAATCAAGTTTTGGTCCGTTGAATGCAACGATGAAAGAACAGTTTCAAAAAGGCCAGGGCGATATAAAGTATAATGTAACATGGAATACATTAGGCGAATACATGAACATATTAGAACGCAAGGGTATTTCATGCAACATTGCATCATTTGTTGGTGCAGGCACTGTTCGCAGGTATGTAATTGGTGAAGATGATAGAGCGCCAACGCAACAACAATTAGATAGTATGAAAATTTTAATTGATACTGCTATGCGTGAAGGTGCTCTTGGTGTTACCTGTGCATTAATTTATCCGCCCGATAATTTTGCAAAGACTGACGAATTGGTTGCACTTGCAAAGGAAGCATCAAAATACGGAGGAACTTATATCAGTCATATACGCAGCGAAGGCAATCAATTAATACCTGCTGTTGATGAAATTATTACAATCGCTAAGCAAGCGAATATCCCGGTAGAAATTTGCCACTTAAAAGCTGCCGGCAAAAACAACTGGAATAAAATTGATAGTGTAATTACCATAGTTGAAAATGCACGCAGGCAAGGAATTGATATAACTGCCGACATGTACACTTATACTGCTGCAGCAACAGGTTTAACATCCTGCTTTCCGCCTGCGTTACAGGATGGTGGCTTTGGAAAGTTGAGAGAACGTCTGCAAAATCCTTCTATAAGAAAACAAATGATAACCGCTATGCATACCAATGCAAATGACTGGGAAAATTTATACTATGGAAGTGGTGGAGCGAATAATATTTTGCTGCTTTCTTTTAAACAGGATTCGTTAAAAAAATTTACGGGAAAAACGTTAGCGCAAGTTGCAGCTATACGCGGTAAATCTCCCGAAGAAACCGCAATGGATTTAATTGTGCAGGACAGCACAAGAATTGGTGTCGCTTATTTTTTAATGGATGAAAACAACATTAAAAAAGAAATTGTTTTACCATGGGTGAGCTTTGGAAGTGATGAAGCATCATATACAAACGAAGGTGTTTTTCTTAAATCAAACGCGCATCCGCGTGCCTATGGAAATTTTGCAAGAGTGATTGGCAAATACACACGCGATGAAAAACTCATGACGCTTCAGCGAGCTATTTATAAATTATCTAAACTGCCTGCCACGCATTTAAAACTGCAAAAACGCGGAGAATTAAAAGTTGGTAATTATGCAGATGTTGTAATCTTTAATCCGGCGGCTGTACAAGATCATGCTACGTATGAAAAACCACACCAGTATTCAACAGGTGTAACCGATGTTTTTGTAAATGGAATACAGGTATTAAAAAACAATGAACATACGGACGCTATGCCGGGCAGATTTTTAAAGGGCACGAGCTACAAAAAAGATTTGTAAACAGCAACGATGCACGTTCAAAAAATATTTTTGATTAAAAAAAGATTGTTATTTTTTAATAAGCCTCATATACAAATCATAAAATAAAATTATAAGTTTTGCCGGCATGTGAATTGTTATTTTCCGTGGGTTAGGCAAAGTAGTGCCATCTATCCGCTATTTTTGTTTAAATATTATACATGAAATTATTTGTTGCAGGATTTCCAAATGACTTTGATGACGCTGATCTTAAAGATATGTTTGAGTTGTATGGCGCCGTTAAATCTGCGGGATTTGTTATTGACAGGGCAACAGGGCAACGTAAGGGATTTGGCTTTATTGAAATGCCCGACAACGCAGAAGCTATTGAAACAATAGGTATTCTGCATGGTACAAAAATTAAAGGAAGACAGATATCTGTACAAAAGGCTGAAGAAAGATCTGGGAACAATAATAGCCGCAGAGATAATTTTAATAAAAGATATTAGTAAAGTTACTGGCGTTGCCGTTGACTGGTCATTGTTTTTATAGTCTTAATTTGTTTACTATCATAAAAATGGTAAGATTAAAACGTGATTATAAATGAAATAAAAAAAATGACATCATTAAAAATTTACAATTATGGCAACATTAAATCCGTATTTAAATTTTTATGGTAAGTGCACTGAAGCAATGAACTTTTACAAGGAAATTTTCGGCGGTGAACTGTCTATTCAACTGGCGGGTGATTCACCTGCTAAAGACCAAATGCCAGAACATCTGCACAACCAGGTAATTCATTCGCATTTAAAAAGTGATACTATCGAAATCATGGCAACAGACATGGCACCTACTCAGCCTGTTGAAGGCAATACTGTTTATCTTGCTCTTATTTGTTCCGGAGAGGAAGAAGTAAGAAAACTATTTGATTATTTGTCGCAGGGCGGAAGAGTTGAGCAGCCTTTAACTCAGGCTTTTTTTGGATGGTTCGGATCACTGGAAGATAAATTCGGTAAACACTGGATGTTCCAGGGTTAAAAGAAAAGATAAAACTGTGCATACAAAATTTTAGTAAGCCAATAAATTTAAATTAAACTGCAATATCCTTTTTGCGCTCATTACTTTTTTAAGAAACATCTATCTATTATCATACTGCTGAGACCGAAATTTTGAAAGATTGAAAACTGTCAGCACAACAAAAAGTATTTTCAATCGTTAGATAAACTATTAAAACTAATATCCTGTTTATGAGACTGCAGAAGTTTATTTTATGTGCAGCCTGCACATTGTTTATTAATTGTATTTATTCCCAGGTTAATTCGGCCAATGTTTCTGTACATTTTGCATTTGATAAATATGATATTAATGCAACAGATTTGTCTGCACTAAAAAATTTCAAGCAAACACATCCAAACATTGAATCTGTTATTATTGACGGATATGCTGATCCTGTTGGTACAGATGAATACAATTATTCGCTTTCACAAAGAAGATGCAATGCCGTAAAACAAGCATTGGATTATGACGAAAGTAAAACAGAAGTAATTCTTAAAATAACAGCGCATGGTGAAAAGGATTTGCTTTTTCAAACAAACCCTGAAAACCGCGTTGTAATAGTAGCGGTGAATCAAAAAAAGGAAGTTACACAAGAGCAATCAAAACCCGCAGAACCTGCACCTATTGAAGAACCTGTTGAACCTAAACAACAAGTGACAGATACCGTTGCAGTAGCAACACCCCAGCCTGCAGCTAAAACAGATGCCGTTGTACAAAGTATTTCATCAACACCGAAAGAATTTGGAGATGATAATTCGGGATTGATAAAACAATTAGAGAATAGTAAAGTTGGCGAAAGCGTCGTTCTTTCCGAGATACATTTTGAACAAGCCAGGCATGTGCTCTTAAACTCATCTAAGCCTGCATTAAATGCCATGCTTAATGCGCTTAAAACATTACCAACATTACAATTGGAAATACAGGGTCATATGTGTTGTGATGACCCGCTTACTGTTGATGGTTTTGATATAGATACTAAAGAATTTATGCTAAGCTATAACCGCGCAAAAGCAGTATATGATTTTATGGTAGAAAACGGAATTGATGCATCCCGCCTTACATACAAAGGTTATGGCACCCGCAAACGTATTGTAAACCCGGAAGTAACTGATGAAGACAGGGATAAAAACAGGCGCGTTGAATTTCTAATCACGAAAAAATAATATTGAAGATTATTTATAAAATCTTTTTATGAAAAAAAGTATAAGACTATATATAAGTGTTTGTGCAACGATATATTGCCTCTTTAATTTAAATGCAGCACAAGCGCAAGGTTCTGCAAACGGAGATTATATTCTTTCATCCATTACACTTGAAGATAATTCTATACAGGATACATTACAAGGTATGCCTGTATTTGAAGATGCAAGTATAAATTGTCTTTTAAACAGCCAATGGCAATTTTCAAAAGGAGAAGGTTATTATAAAATCAACAATGCAAATTCATGTGCTAAAGGAACGCGCCAGATTGCGTGGAAATTTTTTAATCTCAAAGGTTCAAACTTTTTTCAGTTTGTAAGAACTTCTGCTGTACACGGTGTACGTGCAGATGTTCATGATATTTATATCTGTGAAGTAAAATCATCTGCCAAAGAAACATTCACATTGCGTTATCCGATTTTGTTTGCAGATAAATCAAATGCTATCCTGTTTACTTTTACGAGCCAGTAATTATCATATTCAAAAAATAATTTGTTCATTATTTAAATGTTTTAAAATAATGAAAAGCTATTTAGTATACATTATGAAATAACTGCTAATTAAAAACAAGACTATACTGATTGATTCAGTATCATTCATTTTTTACGCGTGATAATTTTTTCAACCCAATCTTTTGTTTTATCGGTGAGTATTTGAATGGTATTTTGTTTTCCTGCTTTAAATGCATGATCTGCGCCTTCTATTTTTATAAGTTCAGCAAGTGGAAGCGATGCACATACAGATTCTATTAAATTCCATGTAGCCAATTCATCTCTTGTTCCCTGCAAAAACAACATTGGTATTTTTACATCTTTCAAATGAGCTGCTCTTTCTATAGATGGCTTGCCTTGCGGATGTAATGGAAAGCCATAAAAAATAATTCCTTTCACATTGGCATTGTAATGTGTTGACAAGTATTGTGAACTCATTCTGCCTCCAAAAGATTTTCCCGAAACAAAAAGCGGAAGTTTAGGAAATAATTCCTTTGCTTTTAAAATTGCTGCCGCAATTGTTTGATGTGCAACAGTAGGCGTATCAGGTCTTCCTTTTTTATTTTCTGTAAATGGAAAATTGAAACGCAGTGTAGAGATGTTTGCTTCTGCCAATGCATTTGCAAGTGTTACCATAAAAACATGATGCATGCCTGCACCTGCACCATGTGCAAGTGTGATGATGCATTTGCTTTTTTCAGGAGCAATACATTCGGCTGAAACTTTGCCGATTTGATCTGAAACTTTTAAAGATAAGAATGTAGTTTTCATTGTTGAATTACGCTCGTACCTAATGAAGATACTCTCTTTTAAAAATAAGATACGTTGATTTTTTTATTGTGTACAAACAAATTAAAAAACGCAATCAGCGAATTGTGTATTTTTTTGTAACAGGTTAAATAGTAAGGGAAGTAAGATATTATTGAGCAATGAAACATGTGTATATTTATGAGTTGGCAGAAACCTTCTTGCAACGTTCCTTAAATTTTAATTGTTAATAAAAATTAATGACAAGACTTTCATTAATAATAGGGACACTTTTCACTTGCACTTCATTGTTTGGACAAACGGATAAAAATATTGAAATTTCTTTACTTGGTCGGTATGACAAACATGCCAACTATGTTTCAAATTTTGCAGACAGAGTTTATAACGACACAAATAAATTGTATGGGTTTAGCTATGGAATAAATGGTATTTACAGACGAAAAATATCAAACTCAACTTTTATTTATTTAGGATTGGGTTATTATCAATTGCGTATTGCCAAAATAAGAGGACCAATACCTTACAATATTCCAGGAACACGAACGGCAAGAAATATTAATTATGATGATGGTAGCACTAATTTATTATACTCAACATCAAAATATCATTATAATGATTTAGCAATTACAATTGGATTTGAAAAAACATTTCTAATAAAAAGGAATTTAGACTTTGACGTTGGAACGGAAGTTATTGGCTACAAAACTATCTCTCAAAAATATAGCCTTTTAGATGGTTCAAAACATTATGAGACTGACAATGATAAACCCTTTGAATTTGGAGTAAATTTAAATGCAGGCATTAATAAAGAATTTAAAAGATTTTATTTGAAACCTTCTTTAATTATTCCTGTTTATCAAAATTTAAAAGGCGACAAAGTTTTTTATGAAGACCCCAAAATGAATATTTCAAAATGGTTTGACGGTATTGGGGTTTCTATAAAAATTGGAAAATACTTGTAATTTAAAAAGGCTTCTGCCAACATGAACTGTGTAAAAAGCCAAATAAATCAGTAACTATTTTTTAGATAGTTATTGCTGAAAGTGGTTTGATTTCTTACTACACCAAATACCTGTTTTAAAAGTTTATTGCACACCTGCTATTAATGCAACGTGAGTTCGGGATAATTCTGATGATGTATCGTGCCGATGGCACTCATTTTCATAATCAGTTTTTTGACCGGATTAAAATCCGGTCTTACAAAATTACACCGAGCCTATGGCTCTGCTGTAAAATAATTAACAATCCTTGATCTGTATTGTAACAACAGACTTCAGTCTGTTGAATAAAAAGAGAAAGTAAATTGAGAGCCATAGGCTCGGTGTATCTTCTTATCCCGAACTCACGTTAATGCAAGTTTTTATTCTTGCCTTTTGCCGGTCGTAAAATTGTCTCATACGCTTCACCTCTTAAGAGGCATCGGAAAAAAAATCTTCTCATTCTCTTTGAAATACAAAGTGCTTTGTTATATTTGTGCCTGTTATAAAAAAGAACATTATGATCACTAAAAACAAAAGGATTATCGGCATCGTGCTAACTGTAGCACTTTTATTATCGGTACCATTTATAGCAATGCAATTCACAGATGAAGTGAAATGGTCTCCGCTCGATTTTATTGTTATGGGTATTTTACTGCTTGGCACCGGGCTAATGTGTGAGTTTATTTTGAGAAGAGTAAAGAAAACAAGCTACCGAATCGCACTAATTGGAGCTATTCTGATAGTGTTTCTTCTTATTTGGGCAGAACTTGCAGTCGGCATCTTTGGAACTCCATTCGCCGGATCGTAAACAAAAGAGGCATTGCAAAAAATATTTTATACGCTGCAGTCGAGAACATATACAGAGACGGAAAAATTTTGCAAATGAGCAGGAAAAATTGATTTTAATTTTTCACTGCTTTAAAAATAAAGAACATGCTTAATAAGTAAAAAGTAATCGCTATCCATAATACAGCCTGGAAACCTATCATCATACTCAACATTAATGCAAGCACTGAACCGATAACAGTAAAAAATCCATTTACACCCCATGCCCATGCAATTAAGTCGGGCGCCTGTTTACTGATTAGCTGTATGCCTGATGGAAAAGGCATTCCTAATAAAATTCCTAAAGGCATTATCAACACAACAGATAATATTATTCTGCCACTCATTGGTAAAGCAATTGCTGCTCTTAATAAGGATGGCAGAAAAAAACTGGCAAGTAAAAGTAACAGCGACAAAACAATAATCGCTCTGCGTAAAGTTTGTTTTGCATGTAAAACATATCTTCCCGAAATGTATGCACCTAAACCTGTAAACAATAGTAATGCTGCAAGTACAATAGCGAATGTGTAAACAGGTTCGCCCAGCAATAAGCTAAACATTTGTATCATTACAATTTCAATCATAATAAAACCGCAACCCAAACCCGAGAAATAAAATAAATAAGAGAAAATATTTTTTGTTTGCAAGCTTTTTGAAGAAAACCGGAACAGCGGTAACAAAATAAATAATGCTGATATAATAAGCACTTGCACCAGCAAAACAATTAATGTTACTTCCGCAACAGGTCTGTCTTCCAATGCAAGTCTTCCCAATTTTTGCTGAGAAAAAATATCTTTAAACGATTGCCAATTGAGTGATGACCATCTTGTATGATGATTGAAAAAAGGTTCATTATCTGTTGCAGGTGAAATTTCAAAAGGATAATTTTTATATAAGCCCGATAAATTTGTTGTAGTTAAAATTGTGTCGTAAATATTTTTGTTTTGAACAGAAGGTGAATATAAAATAATTGGGCTTCCATCAATCACTTGCATGTTAACAAACTGCACCATCTTGTCAAGCTGTTCTTGTGTGAAAGATTTTTTACTCATCATAAAAACTGCAAAAAAAGATTTACGATCCTCAAATCTTTTTGAAGGCGGATATGTGTAAGCAAATAAATGATTCGATACATCTTTGATTCCGTTTTCTTCCAATACTTCTCTTGCAGTTGCAAACAAACGTGGAAGCTGAAATTCAGGTCTTGTAAAATAAATAGTTCCGCTGTTTGTAAGATGATTGAAATAATCTTCAAAAGCTTCTTTGGTCAATACATAATTTTCAGATAAACTCAAAGCGCCTGATGCAATAGCGGAATTACTTATTGTATGTACAGAAATAATTGCATCATATTTTTCTTTTGATGAACGCACATAATTCCTTCCTTCATCAGTTACCAGTTTTACCTGCGGTTGTTTAAAAAGATCTGCCCAATATTTATTGTGCGTAACAACATTATTAATGATGGGATTGATTTCAACAGCAGTAATTTTTTTTGCACCATGATGCAATCCATCTAATACCTGCGTACCACAGCCACTTCCAATTATTAACAAAGATGGATTAGGTTTATCAAGATATGCAAGACATGAGCCATACAATGAATCACTATTAAATTGCTGTAACACATCATGCACATTTGGCCGCATGTCAAAATCTAAACCTGTTGCAGCAGTTCCCTGGTCAATAATAAAAAAAGGCGCCATTTTTTTTGGTGAAACGAAACTGGTGTCGTTATACAAGTCAATCTTTGAAAAGATATTCCATTTGCTTAAGACAGGTGTCATTGTTCTTAAGCCTTGCGCTTTGTTACTTGTTATATGCAACGGAATAATTTTATCGGCATTAACAGAAAAAACAACAGATGCAAGCAATAATATAAATGAGAATATTGAAAGATTTTTAAATGATTTCCCAAAAAATAAAATGGATGCAATTGCTGCAAACGTTGATGCAAAAACTACTGAACCACCTCCGCCCAAATACGACATTGTAAATATTATTGCCAGGCATCCTAATGCGGCTCCTGCTAAATCAAATGCATATAAGCGATTTATGTTTGCTGAAAAGCGGGTAAACAATAATGACAATGCAAGTCCTGCAAAAAAGAAAGGAATGGAAACAATAATAAAAGTTACAGGCATGTAAAGCAGTTGCATTTTATCAGTATATAAACTGAAAGGATCGAATGGAATTTGTTGCAGCAGCCAAAAGCAAATAATAATGGATAATGTGAGGCAGATGCCAAGCCATCCAAGTGTTTTATCAAGAATATATTCTTGACGAAATTTTTTCCATAATGAAAGTACAACACCCGAAACACCAAAGCCAAGTAAAGCAGTTGAAATAATTAAAAACCCGAAATGATACCATAGCGTTACAGAAAATACACGTGTAAGCGACAGCTCAAATAACAAAGTTGAAAAAGAAATAAAAAAAATACCAAAGCTGTATTTAGACAATCGTTTCATGTTAGTTGGTTTATAGAAATGACTTATGAATTTAGGCAATTCTTTTGTTTTGTCTTTTAATATAGACTGCCGGACTATATGATTTTTAAATAGTAATTTTGGTTGAACTCTTGTAAACAATTTCTGTGAAAAAAATTATACTACTTACCTTTTTTACTTTCTATGTTTGTTTGTCCTATGCATCTATAACTATTCAAATAAATACTCCGGTTGAATACGGCGTTTCTGCGGATGAATTAACTATTAATGTTACAGTACAATCCGATTTTGATATATCAACTATTAAAGCGAAAGTGTTAGACAGAGAAACAAACCTGAGTTTGGTTTCTCAAGGAAATTTTACAGGCACAATTTCATTAACGGGTTTACCGCATGATACTTTAACATTGAAAGTGTTTGTTACTGATATTATGAATACAACAGATTCAGCAACAAGGTTATTTATTTTTGATGTTCCTCCACAATTTATTAGCCTTACGCCTTTAAATTATAGTGTAGCAAGACCTTTTATTAAGGTACATGCTACAGGCACTGAAGGCTCAACAATTTATTATACACTTACCGAGCAAGATTACATGGAAGGGCATTTTATTAACACATTTAAAAATTCGTTTGATACAATATTTGACCTTTCTGCAGACGAAGGCAACTATGTGAGGTTTCATATATTACTAAAAAATGTGCATGGGCAAAACATTGATAGTCTCTTGGTCATATATGTTAACAGTAGTCCCTATTTGCAGGAATATGATTCTACAGCTGATATAATTTTGGATTTTAACTACAATAAATTACTAACTGCCAAGAACATTGATCCATCTCCCTGGGAATCTCATGAGTATGCCGATCTAAACATTGTAAACCTGCCTGGTCATACTTTAGATCACGTAACTTCTGGTTCTATTACAGAGCTACAAGCCCATTTAACACCTTATGGCGTTACATATCATGCCTTTCCTACCGATGAGATTTATGATTGGCAAAACGGAATAACATCACGTATAGACAGCAACCTTGCAAACGACTATTGGGCACAAGGTAAATATGTAGCTGACGAAGAATATACGTTAGTGTCTTCACATTTTATAGATTCACTTTTCATTTATGATGCAGGGAACAAAAAACGAACCTTTATTACAACCGATGTTTTCCATTTTAATAATGGGCTGGCAAATAATGGAGATGCGGTATATGTGAATAATAGTAAAAACATTGTAAGGTATCGAAATGGAATTAATGAAGAACTGACCTCCGGTAGTAACAGCTACCTGCCATTTACAGATGGTAAAAGAATTGTGTACAACAGGTCTGACGGGCTTTATTTGATGGATGATACCTCTGACATAAAATTAAGTGATTATGGAATTGTTGAGTCTGTACCTGAAAATGTCCAGATAAACAACGGGTTTGTTGTTTTCCAGAGACATGGAAATTTAGGGCAGTTAAATATATGGGAAAGAGATTCTTTGAATAAAGAAATGCAGATAACTGAATATGGTAACACTGCTAATTTGGAATTATTGGATACTAACGGAAATATTTCTTTTGTAAGACAAGAGCCAGGTTTTAGCAACTTCCGCTACCTCTTTAAAAAGAAAACAAATAATATTACAAAAATCAGCACATACCAGGGAACTCAATTTAGCGTTGATCAGGGAACTCCCTTTAGCGTTGATACTAACTTTTATATAGCTATCGGAAGAATGCTGTATAAAGTAAATACTGAAGTGCCTGAAAATAAATATACAGCAATAGATAAAGAAATGCGCAAAAATACACAGATTACTTTTTCAGCAAATGATTTTACAAATGCATTTGTTGGACCAAGTCAATTGATAACTGCGACGATTACGAAGTTGCCTATGCATGGAAAATTATATATAAGTCCGAGACAGCAAAGAGAGGTTATACCAAATGAGTCATTAAGCAAATCTTTATTAAACACTCTGAAATATGTGCCAACAACCGCATATGTTGGTAATGATACTATTTACTGGAACGCTTATAACGGTCTTGATTATACACAGACTGATGGAATGATAATTATTAAAATTGAATCAGTATTGCCTGTACAACTCATTTCATTTACTGCCACAAAAAGTAATAGCGGAAATCTTTTACAATGGCAAACTGCACAGGAAATAAACAGTTATTATTTTGATATTGAACACAGCACTGACGGAAGAAATTTTACTTCTATTGGTAAGGTTGCTGCGAAAGGTAACAGTAGTACAAGAACTGGTTATGAATTTATTCACATCAAAGTATCCCCTGTAATTAATTATTATCGTCTGAAAATAACAGACCTGGATGGTAGTTTTACATATAGCGATGTAAGAAGCGTTAACAATACTTCTTCGTTAATCGTAAATATTAATCCTAACCCTGTAAGAGGGAAATTGAATCTAAGCTTTACCAGTGATGAAGCAACAGATGTGGAAATGCAGGTTGTAACTATTGAACATAAAATCGTACTTATTAAAAAAATGAACCTATCGACCGGCTCAGGTACAGAAACTATTGATGTATCTTCTCTTAGTAATGGCATTTATTATATGATCATAAAATCTCACGGAGAGAAAACTACTTTAAAGTTTATAAAGCAGCGTTGAATATAGATGTTCATGATTCCTTATTCCACCGTAAAGTTACAAGCAAGAGCAAAGAACATTTTATAGAGAGCTAAAGAATTTCAGTTGGGGGTATTGAAAAAGTTTATCATATAAAATGATACAGAAATAAAACGTCGGCGGTAAAAGCGTGTTTTGTCTGATCTTTTATTTCCAATTGAATAAAAAGTGTTGCCTTGGTGGTGCCGCGGAGATTGATGATTGATTTAAGCCAGACCCTGCAACGTACTTCATTGTTTACAAGTACAGCTTGGCCGAACCTGAGTTGCTCAATACCGTAATTTACTTCCATCTGCAGGTTTTGCACATCAGCAACTTGTTTCCAAAAATAAGGTATCAGTGAGAGTGTTAGATAGCCATGTGCAATGGTAGTTTTAAACGGGCTCTCTTTGTTGGCTCTTTCCACATCAGTATGTATCCATTGAAAGTCAAGCGTGGCATTGGCAAAGTTGTTAATTTGTTCCTGTGTTATTTGATGCCAGGGAGATACACCAATCTCTTTGCCTAAGTGCGACTCAAATTCTGCATGACTTTTTATGATTACCATAATAACTAAGTTAATACAAGAATTTGTGTTTTTATCAAAGCATCAAACAATTAAACATTCTGCAGCGCGCCATATATATTTTGCTTACATTTAATCTAACTATTAAAGTTTACACAGAAACAGTTTTCAACCAAACACTTCAAAAATAATTCTTACGATATTCTAACTGTTAACCATTAAACTGTGTTTTATGAAAACATTTTTTACAATTGCCGCTTTATTTTTTGTGAATTCTTTATTTAGCCAGAACACCTTTTTAGAAGCAGTTCGCATTGGTGCTCTGCAGAATGAGGATGTAGTTGAATCTGTTATTGAAGTAAAAGACGGTTTTATAGGTAGCGGCTATTCGGCTCCCTCAGCGATGTCACTATATAAAATAGACTTTAACGGACAACTTATTTGGGCTAAGAAAATTAACAGTGAACACAGTGCAAACAATAGTGACTACAGTTTGGCAATCACAAAAACATACGATGGTGGATTTGCGATAGCTGGAGTACTTGGTCTTGGTTCGAGCGACTATGGGCAAATGTGTATTTTAAAGTTTGATGACAATGGCTCGTTTCAATGGACAAAACAATACGATGAAGGCTTCGGTTCTTATGGAAGGAGGCTTTTGCAAACAGATGATAACGGATTTTTCTTTGCAGGTGGATACAGATACAGTTTTACCTCTGGCGTTAACTTAGGTTATTTAATTAAAACTGATAGTGCAGGGAATCTTAAATGGTCTAAAAAGTTTCCTGATGTTACAAGCTTTGAAGATCTTAAAAAAACAAAAGATAACAATTACATTTTATTAGCAGGAAAAACTATTATTAAAATTGATACTGCCGGAAATATATTATGGTCAAAAACTTTTACGGGTCCGGCAAACGAAATTGACTTCGGCTCAAATACAATTTTATCCGTTACAGACGGCGGTTATTTGATAACCGGTGATGCAGAATTTTCAGGTGATTATAAAACAGATGGCTTCATTATCAGGTTAGATTCACTTGGCAACGTGTTATGGGCGAAGCTTGTTGACGCAGGATATTTAGAGTTATATACTGCTATAGAAACAAAAACAAAAGATTTCATAATTACAGGAAGAAGGATAGATGAGGACAATAATTATCATTATTATTCTATTAAAGTCAATAGTTCTGGAACCTTGGTATGGACGAAAGATCTTTCGGGTGCGGATATGGTTGATTATTTTCATGATTTGATAGCAACAAGTGATAACGGCTATTTAGGCGTATGCACCAGCCTTTATGGTAGGCGAAATTTTGTGAAATTTGACTCTGAATTTAACATTTGCGAACCAACACAGAGCCTGGGAAGTATGAAGGGTTTTACAGTGTCCAATAAAAATACAACGATTTCTAATGCTTCCGGCAATACGCTTACTTATACCCATCCCGCTACAATTTCATCTGCAGGTTCTGCTACAAATATCTGCAGTGCATTACCTGTAACACTTGCTGCTTTTAATGCGGTATTGCAAAAAAAATCTGTACAGATTTATTGGACGACCGCTATGGAAACAAATACATCGTACTTTAATATTCAACTCAGCACAAACGGTATAAACTTCTCCAACATTACAAAAGTAATTGCAACAGGCAACAGCAATTCAGTGCATAACTATGCTTATTCTGATTTGAACGTTGCAGAAATTATCAGCGCAAATACGGTTTATTACCGTTTGCAAACAGTTGATAAAGATGGTTCAATTGCGCTTAGTAAAATAGTACCTGTGAAACTGAATACAAAAACTATCACTTTATTTTTACTTAATAATCCTGTTAGAGATAAACTATCAGCCAGAATAATAAATTACAATGGTATTGCCGATGTGCGTATATATGATGTTGCAGGTAAACAGCTTCATAATAAAACCGCAGCAGCAAATGCAGATATTATTATTAATACTGCTGCTTTAAAAGCAGGTATGTACTTGCTGCAAATAAATGCTGACGGATTACTACTAAGGCAAAAATTTGTAAAAGAATAAAAGCTGTGTGGCAAACGTTATATCCAGCAGGGTGAGTTGTTTCTTACAATTCAATTAAATTCTCCCGCTAAAAATTTCTTTTATGAAAACTATTTCATTATTCTTTTTATGCTTTTTTTTCTCGCTGATATCTTTCAGTCAAAGCTGGACTGATGAGCAGCTAAAATCAGCCAATACTGCATCAGATATCAATTATCTTACCCAGGTAGAAAAAGAAACTATTATGTATATTAACCTTGCCCGCATGTATCCTCAGGAATTTGCACAATATGAAGTTCAAAATTATTTTGGACCTGAAAATTCCGGCGATTACGTGAAAAACTCTTCTTACAGGCAGTCTTTAATTGACGAGCTTAATAGTAAAGCTGCTGCACAATCGCTTCAACCTGATGAAACAATTTACAACTATGCAAAATGTTTTGCAATTGAATCTGGCGATAATGGTATAGAAGGTCACACGAGAATAAATTGCCCTTCAGGTTTGTATGCTGAATGTTGTTCTTACGGTATGCAAACAGGAAAAGATATTGCATTGCAGTGGTTAATTGATGATGGCATCCCGAGCTTGGGACATAGAAAAAGTTGTATGAATCCTGCATACACAAAGATTGGCGTAAGTTTTCACACACATACAAAATGGAGATACTGCGCCGTAGCTGATTTTCAATGATGGTTTTTTATTTGCTGAGACTACGAGGAGCGGATAGGAAAAGTAGCGCTTTCTGCAGGATAATGAAATTTGCTTACTTTAATGTAGCGTGAAATCACACTAAAGTAAACATTTTTACATTTTGCACCGGAAACTATTCAATAATTATCCTTGTAAACTGCTGAGAGCCTCAAATAAATGAATAAATATTCATTAATGAATTGCCTGAAATAAAAGTGCAGCGAGCAAACCGCCAACGATGGGAGCGAAAACCGGAATCCAGCTATGCGCCCAATCGCTGGTACCTTTATTTTTTATAGGAA
>JAICKT010000309.1 GCA_025927795.1 Parafilimonas sp.
AACGCTATTGCGAATTACTGCATTATGTATATTCTTTCCCGGCAGTTGCGCTATTAAATCCTTTATATATGGTTGAATAAGTTCTGGCTTTTTTTGTGTTGCCCAGCTTACGCTCCATGCAGCGCGCTGCGCAACCCGATACTCATTCGACAAAAAGCATTGTATTAATGCTGCAAAATGTTTTGACGAAGCGCATGCATATTCAGAAATTTTTAAAGCCTGTTCTTTTGTGTGATTTTTTTCTTTTAACAATTCTTCGCGAATGTTCATATTCTTATCTCTTCTTTCATCTTTTTTACTTCATCTTCATCAACAGAAATATTCATCAATGTTTCATTCATTTCTTCATTTGCAAACTCCATTTCGGAACTAATATTTTTTCTTGAAGATGAATGTAATTCGGTTGCGCCTGTATAATCAGCAAGCTCTTTTATATTGTTACTTCTTACACCACTGCCTGGCATAATAATAATTCTGTCATCTGCCTGCTCAATTAGTTTTTTTATTAAATCTTTTCCATCAAAAGCATTGGGCACCTGCCCGCTTGTTAGTATGCGCTGGCAACCACAATCAATAATATCTTCTAAAGATTGAAGCGCATCTTTAGTTCTGTCAAATGCGCGATGAAAAGTTACTTCCAGCGGATAAGCTAAATCGACCAGGCGCTTTGTTTTTTCAATATTAACAGTTGCATCTTTATTTAACAGACCAATTACAATTCCTTCAAATCCTAAATCTTTACACAACAATGCATCTTTCTTCATCATAGCAAATTCTTCATCAGTATAAAAAAAATCTCCACCTCTTGCACGTACGATTGGAAAGATTGAAATGAAAATTTTTTCTCTTGCAGTTTTTAAATAACCATAAGAAGGTGTTGTACCTCCGTCTGCAGGATTTTCACAAAGCTCAATTCTGTCTGCACCTGCATCGGCTGCAACTATTGCAGATTGAATATTGAATACTGCAATCTCTAAAATCATAACGAATATTTCGAATCAATCAGTTCATTATAATCGTCAGCATAACACACAGCATAATTAAATCCCTTTTGTATAGCGTAGCCACCATAATTACCGTTCTTATCAATAGCAATAAAAGCAACCTGTATATCTTTTATTTTTTCTGCGGAATTTCTTTTAATTACTCTTTCAACTGCAAATTTGCAAGCCTCTTCGGGATTCATACCATGCCGCATGGCTTCAATCACCGTGTGCGTTCCGCAAATCTTTATTACTTCTTCACCAACACCTGTAGAAACAGCAGCGCCCACTTCATTATCTACATACAAACCAGCGCCGGGAATAGGCGAATCACCAACACGTCCACGCATTTTAAATGCAAGACCGCTGGTTGTGCAACTGCCGCTTAAGTTTCCCTGTGCATCAATTGCAATCATTCCTATTGTATCGTGATTAAAAGAACCGTTGCTTAATTTGTTTGGCGCAAAAGCGTTTTGCCCTTTTGTGTTTTCAATATTTTTAACAGGTTTGTATTCAGATTTTTTCAGCCATTCATCATAAGCTTTTTGTGCACTGTCACTCAGCTTATCTTCTTCTAACGGAAAACCTTGTTCAACTGCAAACTGCTGCGCACCACTGCCTGCAAGCATTACATGAGGCGTTTTTTCCATAACACGTCGTGCAACAGAAATGGGATGTTTTATTCGTTCAATAAAAGCCACACTTCCCGCATTGCCATATTCATCCATAATTGAAGCATCCAATGTTACATGTCCGTCACGATCAGGATACGCACTTAAGCCAACACAACAGTTATCTTTTTCGGCTTCTGTTATCATAACACCTGCTTCAACTGCATCAAGTGCTCTTCCTTTTTCACGCAATATTTTCCATGCACCTTTATTGGCATTTATACCCGCATCCCATGTAGAAATTACCAGTGGCTTTTTGCCCATTATGATTTTTTTAGGCGTTGAAAAAATTTTGGGTGTAATTATCATTGAACCAAAACCCATTGTTCCCCATTTTAAAATCCGGCGACGATGTATCATAATTTAATTTTTAGGCGAAAGATAAAACGCTATTCCATAAAAACAATACAAGCATGAAATTTGAAGAAACAGAAATGTTAATCTGGTTTAAGAAGATTAACTTTTGTTCAGTGCGATATTTGCAGAAATAAATCTTATGAAAGTTATTATAGTAGGTGCTGGTTTTGCAGGGTTGAAATTAGCAAGAAGTTTAAGCAAGCAAAAAGACATCGAAGTTTTATTGATTGATAAAAATAATTATCACCAGTTTCAGCCTTTATTTTACCAGGTGGCAACAGCAGGTCTTGATGCGAGTAATATTTCTTTTCCGTTGCGAAAAATTTTTCAAAAAGTACATAACGTTTATTTCCGTTTGGCATCATTGCAAGAAATTAAAAGCAGGGAAAATAAAATCGTAACTGATATTGGAGAATTTAGTTACGATATATTGGTGCTGGCATGCGGCGCTGACACAAACTTCTTCGGCAATGAAAAAATTAAAGCAGCAGCATTGCCAATGAAATCAACTGCTGAGGCGCTGGTTTTACGGCATCATATAATTGAAAATTTTGAAAACGCATTAATTGCAAAAAGTGATGAAGAATTAAACAGGAGAATGACAGTTGTTTTAGTTGGTGGCGGACCAACAGGTGTTGAGTTAAGCGGCGCAATTGCAGAAATGCGCAAATATATTTTACCAAGAGATTATCCTGAGCTTGACTTTAGTAAAATGAAAATTTATTTAATTGAAGGAAGCCCGGAGACGCTTGCAGCAATGAGTGAAAAAAGCAGCGAGCAAAGTCGTAAATATTTAACCAACCTGGGTGTTGATGTAAGAACAGGAACTGTAGTAAAAGATTATGATGGCAAAACTGTAACACTTTCAACGGGCGAAACAATTGAATCAGGCACCGTAATTTGGGCAGCCGGTATTACAGGCAATGTACCTGCGGGTATTGATGCTTCGTTGATTGTAAAAGGCAACAGGATAAGAGTTGATCGTTACAATAAAATACAGGGAATAGAAAATATTTATGCCATTGGTGATGTGGCTTACATGGAAACACCAAAGTATCCGCATGGTCATCCGCAGTTGGCAAATGTTGCTATTAACCAGGGGAAAAATCTTGCGCTAAATTTAAAACACCAGGTTAATGGTAATAAACATTTGCAGAAAGAATTTGAATATCACGATAAAGGCACGCTGGCAACTGTTGGAAGAAATCTTGCCGTTGCTGATTTAAAACCCAATTTACATTTTGGCGGATGGATGGCCTGGTTAATATGGATGAGCTTGCATCTTTTTCTTATTCTCGGTGTAAAAAATAAATTGCAGATTTTTATTAATTGGGTGTATAAATATTTTACATATGATTCCAATTTAAGATTATTAATAAGAGTTAATTATAAACGGGATAATAATTTTAAATCTGACAGAGCACCTCAACCCGATAAAACTTCTCAGCCACAATTAACCAAATAATTTATTAAATAGCTATGGAAAAAAAATTAGAAAACCAGGTTGCGATTATTACCGGCGCAAGCAGCGGTATTGGTGAAGCTTGTGCAAAAGGATTAGCTGAAGCAGGTGCAAGTGTTGTGGTAAATTATCCCGTGCCTGCAGCAAAGCCAATGGCAGATGATGTGGTTAATGCAATAACATCTGCAGGCAATACAGCAATAAGTTATCAGTGCGATGTAAGCAAAGAAGATGAAGTAATTAAAATGTTTACAGATACCATTGCAAAATTTGGAACAGTTGATATTTTAATAAACAATGCAGGTTTGCAACGCGATTCGCCTTTTGTTGATATGTCGCTTGAAAAATGGAATTATGTTTTAAGTGTAAATCTTACGGGTCAGTTTTTATGTGCACGTGAAGCCATACGAGAATTTTTAAAACGTGGTGTTGATGAAAAGCGCAGCAAGGCTGCCGGTAAAATAATTTGTATGAGCAGTGTGCATGAAGTTATTCCGTGGGCTGGTCATGCAAATTATGCTGCAAGTAAAGGCGGCATTATGCTGATGATGAAAACCATTGCACAGGAATATGCATTCAAAAAAATTCGAATCAACAGCATCGCGCCGGGTGCTATTCAAACGCCTATTAATAAAGATGCATGGGATACTTCAGCACACCTGCAAAATCTTTTAAAATTAATTCCTGAAAAAAGAATTGGTCAGCCTGAAGATATTGCCAAGGCTGCTGTTTGGCTGGCGAGCGATGATTCGGATTATGTAAACGGAACAACTTTATTTGTTGATGGTGGCATGACGTTGTATCCGGGTTTCGTTGATAATGGATAGTCTGAACCTGGATCTTTATTATTTAATGATTTGCACGATTAATAATCGAATTATATTACTCAAACGTCATTTTCGGCGATAAGAGAAATTTTTTGTTAAATTTTAATCAAATGAACAAAGAGCAAAAAAGATTGGCAGAGTTGCACAGTTCTTCTAAGCCTGCAAGCGGACAAGGAAAATCTGCGGCTTTATGGGGCTCTTATGTTAGCGACAGGCAGTGGGGCACTGTGCGTGAAGACTATAGTGCAAACGGAGATGCATGGAATTATATTACGCATGATATGAGTCGCAGTAAAGCATATCGCTGGGGCGAAGAAGGTATTGCAGGCATTTGCGATAATAAACAATATCTCTGTTTTGCGATTGCATTATGGAATAAAAAAGATCCTATTCTTAAAGAAACATTTTTTGGACTTAGCAACCAACAAGGCAACCACGGCGAAGATGTAAAAGAAATATATTATTACCTGGATGCAACACCCACGCATTCTTACATGAAGATGTTGTATAAATATCCGCAGACTGAATTTCCGTATAAGTGGCTGGTTGAAGAAAATGCAAAACGCAACAGGCTTGTTCCGGAGTTTGAATTAATTGATACAGGTATTTTTAATAACGATGAATATTTTGATGTGTTTGTTGAATATGCAAAAGCAAACGAAACAGATATACTTATAAAAATTACTGTACATAATCGCAGCGATAAAGAAGTTGCGTTAAATGTTTTGCCAACAATCTGGTTTCGTAACACGTGGAGCTGGGGTTATGACAATACAAAGCCATCATTAAATATTGCCGACGATGAAAGCATTTGTATAAATCATGAAGTATTGGGTAATTATAATTTATATGCGAAAGATGAAAAGCAAATTTTGTTTTGTGATAATGAAACCAATTATCAGCGTTTATATAATGCAGCAAATAAATCTCAATACACAAAAGATGGCATCAACGATTATATTATACATAAAAATGCCGACGCAGTAAACCAGGATTGCGGAACAAAAGCCGCTGTAAATTTTGATGTTGTTATCCAACCAAAACAAAATAAAATTCTTTACCTGCGCTTATGTGCAAGAGCAAATACAGAACCATTTGCAGATTTTGAAAACATTTTTAGTGAAAGAATAAATGAAGCAGATGCATTTTATAACAACATACAAAAAGATATAAAA
>JAICKT010000508.1 GCA_025927795.1 Parafilimonas sp.
CCATTAATCTATACATGCCATCTTCAATAGGCTGGTAATCTCCTTTATCTTTTACGTTTTGAACAACACCAACAACGCGCAGCCTGTCTTTATTGTCGATAACCGATGTTCCAATCACTTTACCAACGGCATTTTCATTACCGAATAAGTCTTCTTTTAATTTTTCATTAATCACAATAGGTGATATTGTTGAAATTTTATCACCATCAATAAACCATCTCCCGTTTTTTAGGTGCATGTTTAAAACTTTTGAGTAATCAACTTCAGCTTCATAAATATTTGTAAGCGCCTCTTTGCCATTATAACTTGCACTGGAGTTGGATGTACTCATAGCAAACGGCACATTATTACCTGCAAAACTTGCGTTTTTTATCTGCGGCATTGAATGCAGCATTTGCTTTATTGTTTGTTGAAACAACATGACAGAATCATTGCTTTGAATATTTTGCGGCAAAGAATAATTTACCACCCATACATCATCATAATCAAAACCCATAGGTTGTTTATAATTATGATAGTAAAAAACTATCATAGAAAACAACGCGAATATTACAAGAAAAGACACAAACATTTCCGTTATCATTAAAAAGTTTTGTTTCTTTTTGTTCCATATCAATTTAAATAAATGCCTGAACATTGTATCGTTTTTTAAAATGAAAAATTATTATGCTTTTAATGCGGTTACTACGTGCATCTTGCTCATGCGCCATGCCGGATACACGCCTGAAAGCAAACCAAAAACAAGGCACGCAATCAATGCATAAAACAACACGGTAAAGTTTATAGTTAGGTGCATGTTTGCAATAATGTTGCCGTTGTTTATTATTTGAATAATAATGAATGACAGCAGCAAACCAATTACGGCGCCAATGATTGTAAGAATGATATTTTCAACAATAAACTGCCACACTAAAGTTCGTGATGAAGCGCCAAACGCTTTGCGGACGGCGATTTCAGACGAACGCTCCATAATGCGGCTTATGTTTATGTTGACCAAATTAAGCGTGGGCAACAACATAACGAACAAGGCAAATAAAACAATAACTGTAATTAAAATTGGCACACCGTTACCTTTATTGTTGAGCGACATAAAACTTGTGAGATAATCATCTGCAGAACTTATCAGAACATTAAAATCTTTATTTTCCGGCGGTATTTTTGAAACAACATTTGCATACTCCGCCTGTATTTTTGGTAAATCAGACTTTGAATTTGCCAATATAACAGCAGTGTAATTCCCGCTGAGTGTTTTTGTTCTCCAATCTGCTTTTGAAACTGTATATGGTACAAACAAATCTGCATAAGCAACCGGCATTATAACCGGAACATTTTTTACAACGCCCGTTACACGATACCGAACATTGTCTGCTTCAATATACTTTCCAACCACCGATGCAACATCTCCGAAGTATTGGTTTTTTGTATCTTCAGAAATCACAGCAACATGTTCGCCATTATCAATTTGTTGTTTCGTATAAGGCTTGCCTTCAAGAAATTTAAATTGCAACACATCCCAAAAAGCATCGTTGGTATATTTCATATTTATCACCAGCTTATTGTTATTCACGTAAGTGTTTGTTGCAGTAAATAAAGATGATATAGCAACCTTTGCCGGTGTCTTCAACGTTGCCACATAATGACTAAGGAAATAAAAGCTTGCAGGTCCTGTCATCTGTCCCTGGTGCACAGTATCTTTTTGCTGAATCGAAATAACATATAGCGAACGGTCGCGGTTTGTTTCAGGATAATTTGCGCTTACTATATTATCAACAAAAGCAGTTAAAACAATTAAAATAGTAAGTGTAAAACTTATACCAAATAAACTAATGAAGGTGAAAAATTTTCTTCTCTTCAATACCGCAATTGCGATTTTAAAATAATTTTTAAGCATATAAGAAATTGTAGGTTTTAATGTATTGGACTATTAAGATTATAGAACACAATTATTAATAGTGCTTACTTCGTCATATCGAGGAACGAGACATCTCACAAATTTGAAGTTGCTTATCACACATAAGATTTCTCCTATCGTCGAAATGACGATTCAACCGTACTCTATATAAATTGAATAGCACAAAAGTTAGGCTTTGAACAATAGTTTATAATTTTTAGGCAACCTGTTTTCCATCGAACAATCTTACCAAACGGTGCGTTTGTTTTGCCATGTGTTCATCATGTGTAACCATAACAATAGTTGTACTTTCTATCTTATTCAATTGAATAAGTATCTCCATAATTTCATTTCCCATCGAACTATCAAGATTGCCTGTTGGTTCATCTGCCAAAATAATTTCAGGCTTACCAACAATAGCTCTTGCAATGGCAACACGTTGTTTTTGTCCGCCGGATAATTGTGTTGGAAAATGTTTCATACGATTACTCAAACCAACTTTTCCTAAGGCTTCTTCCGCAAATCTTCTTCTTTCTTTTGCGGTAATGTTTCGATACAATAAAGGCAGTTCAACATTATCCAAAACTTTCAAATCATTAATAAGATGATAGCTTTGAAAAATAAAGCCGAGCTTTTTATTTCTGAAATGCGCAAGCTGTTTATCATTTAAGTATTCAGTTTTCTCATCACTAATTTTTACTTCGCCTTTTGTTGGTGCATCAAGCAAACCCATAATATTTAGCAGCGTACTTTTTCCGCAACCAGATGGACCCATGATGGAAAGAAATTCGCCCGCAGCTATATCAAGGCTTATCCTGTTTAATGCAAGTGTTTCAACAGTATCTGTGCGATACACTTTTTCGATATTGTTTAATCGTATCATAGTTTTTGATTGAATATGATTGGTATTTGTTTTTTGTTTTGTTTGCAGTTCTGTCATAAAATTATTTTTATTGATAAGAAATTTTTTCGTTTTTTTCAAAATCGTATAATGATAAATAACGCA
>JAICKT010000216.1 GCA_025927795.1 Parafilimonas sp.
GATGATGAGCCGGTAGTTTTTCCTGATGAAACCGAAGAAGAAGATGTTGCAGAACCTGCTGCTGCAAAGCAATGGAGCAAAAAAGAGCCAGCTTTTAATGTGGAGTTTGATGGTATAATACAAGCTGAAGGTGTTTTAGAAATGATGCCCGATGGCTATGGGTTTTTGCGCAGCAGCGATTACAATTATTTATCCTCTCCTGATGATATTTATGTTTCTCCTTCGCAGATAAAATTATTTGGCTTAAAAACAGGTGATACTGTTTACGGCGCAGTACGTCCTCCAAAAGAAGGCGAGAAATATTTTGCTTTATTAAAGGTTGAAACGATTAATTCAAAAAGTCCGGAAGAAGTTAGAGACCGTGTACCTTTTGATTATTTAACGCCACTTTTTCCATTTGAAAAACTTAATCTTTTTACAACACCCAGCGATTTTTCAACACGCATTATTGATTTGTTTACACCCATAGGTAAAGGGCAGCGCGGGCTAATTGTATCGCAACCTAAAACAGGTAAAACGATGTTGCTGAAAGCGGTTGCCAATGCAATAGCGGCAAATCATCCGGAATGTTATTTAATGGTTGTTTTGGTTGATGAACGCCCTGAAGAAGTTACCGATATGGAACGCAGCGTAAGGGCAGAAGTAATTGCTTCTACATTTGATGAGCCTGCAGAAAAACATGTAAAGGTTTCTACGGTTGCTTTACAAAAAGCAAAGCGTCTTGTTGAATGTGGTCATGATGTAGTGATATTACTTGATAGTATTACACGTCTTGCACGTGCACATAATACTGTAGCGCCTGCAAGCGGCAAAGTATTAAGCGGCGGTGTTGAAGCCAATGCTATGCAAAAGCCAAAACAATTTTTTGGCGCGGCGCGTAAAATTGAAAATGGCGGTTCACTCACTATTCTTGCCACAGCGTTAATTGATACAGGCAGTAAAATGGACGAAGTGATTTTTGAAGAATTTAAAGGAACAGGTAATATGGAATTGCAGCTTGATAGAAGATTATCTAACAAACGTATATTTCCTGCAATTGATTTAGTTGCATCTTCTACGCGCCGCGATGATTTACTGCTTGACAGAGAAGTATTGCAGCGCATGAATATTCTTCGCTTATATATTAATGATATGAATACGGAAGAAGCAATGAGTGAATTACTAAAACGTATGCGCGGTACAAAAAGCAATGAAGAATTTCTTGCCAGTATGAACGGATAAAAAATTAGTATAAATAAATTAGAAAGCTTCTTAAAACAGAAGCTTTTTTATTTAAAAATATTATAGTTGCAGTTTATGTTGAGAGAAGCTCATCAAAAAAGTTATGTGCATCCCGCCATTTATTCATTCTTTCATATTTAGTGTAATGCACATTATGCGGTGCTGTAAACACGATGGGTCTTCCATTAAAAACAGATAAATTAAAATCGTGGTCATCAATTAACACATCGCCTTTTGCAATTGTTTTATCGCCACAAAAAACCCTGCGTTTCCATGGTATAAATGGAAAGTGCTCATCAAGCCATTCAAATTTCTCGTATAGTGAATGCTTAAATTCCATTGCTGCAGAAACAACAAAAATTTCATACGTATTATTTAAAGCCTCTATAATTTCTTTGCTGTCTTCAATTACAGGTAAGTCTTTAAAAAATCCTTTTGTATGCGGGTACATTAAAACTTTTTGCCTGTTTTCAGGCGGAACAATTTCGCTAAGCTTAGTGCCATGCAATTGTTCTCTTGAATATTTAACTCCGAAATCTCTTTCATACCATTCTAAAAAACGTGCAATAGCATCTGCCATTACATCATCCATATCAATTAAAATTCGCAACATTACTTTATAATTACAATAGTTCTTTATTTTTTAATTCTATGTTTTCAAACAATTTGTAAAAACTTTTTTTAGATGCCAGGCTTTTTAATGCGTTAAGATGATTATCATGATGCATATCTGTGCCTGCAAAGCTTATTAAATTTTTTTTGAGAAGATCTTGCGCAATGTTTTTTGCAGGTTCACCATAATAACCAAGCAGCGACAAAAGGTTAATTTGAAGCATGCAGCCCAAATCAACAAAGCGCTCATATTGTTGAGGATTTGAAAGATAATAATTATAGCGTTCAGGATGCGCGAGCACAGGCTGCAACCCTTTTATACGTAATTGAAAAATTACCTGTTCAATATTATTGGATGCAGCGGCATAAGACATCTCGATAAGAATTAAGTTTTTACCAAAAGTCAAAAGCTGTTTTCCTTCGTTTACATAATTTTCAAAATCTGCATCCACCATATATTCTGCTGCGGCTTCAACCGGCATATCAATATTATTTTCGGCTAACGCAGCTCGAACAAGTTCAAGCTTTGGCAAAATAGTTTCGGGTGAATTATCATATACACCCGAAAGAATATGTGGTGAACAAATCAACTTTTTATAGCCTAACTGCTGCAGCTCTTTTACAAATTGCAGGGTTTGTTCTATTTCCTGCAAGCCATCATCAAGCCCTGGTAAAAGGTGCGAGTGCATGTCTGCAGAAATAAACGAAAGATCAGGTGTAGTTTTTTTTGAGCCGAATAAAGAAAACATAAGCGAAAATATAACAGTAATTACTCGTAATTTATTAAGGTGGCATATATATTATATTGTAAGTTTATGCTGAAGATGATCAGCAGGAAATTCAACCGTCATCAACTGGTCAAGGCTTTCTAAGCGAACATATACTTTTCTTTTTCCGCCTTTTACAACCACGCCTTCATTATCCATAAATACACCTTTGCTTATAACCACTAAATCTTTTTCTTCAAACTGTTTTAGATTTTGTACAGTAATCTGCACATCTTTTTCAAGTAAGTAAGTTTTAATTAATTGAATTTCTTCGTCGCGGATTATAGCCGGCTTTTTAAGATAATAAACAAATTGAATCACTCCTTCTGTGTTAAGCACTTTAGCTTTTTCCTCATCACTTATATGAACAAAGACATACGATTTAAATAAAGGGTCTTCAATTATTTTTTTTCTATCACTCCATTGCCGCTGCAGTTTTTGAACGGGGCACCAACTTTCAATTCCTTTATTTAAAAGTTTCGTGTTAATCTTTTTTTCCCAGCGGGGTTTTGTATATAAAGCAAACCAGTTTTTTAAATTTTCTGCCATAATGTTATAAAAAAGCCTCTGCAAAACAGAGGCCTTTTTAAATTAAACAAAATTATTTTGAGTTAACCATATCGTCAACAACGGCTACGGTTTCTTTTATATAAATATCCTTTTGTGTATTTTTCAACCATTGCAAATAACGGTTTCCTTTTGCACTGTCACTATTATTATAATATTTATCACGATCTTCAGTTACAGGTTCTATATTCATTGGTGTTTTTAAACGCGTTAAGCTATCATCCTGCTTAACTGTTTTTTTAATGATGTTTTGTTCTTTCTGATAATTTTCAAGATTAAGACTATATTCTTTATCTACATTATCATTAAGCCACTGCGAATTTTTTATAAGTATATTGAATGCAGAATCTGATTTTATATTGTTTTGCGCTTTCTCTTCTACTGCAGACCAGTTAATGCCTGAATTAAAAGTTGAATAATCTGCTTTTTCTAATTTATCCCATCCGAGCGCAGAAGGGTTGTCTCTTTCACGCAGTTTTAAATAATCGTATTCATCCGGAAGATTAATATCAGGTGTTACACCTTTTAATTGAGTTGATCCGCCATTAATGCGATAAAATTTTTCGAATGTAAGCTTCAATGTTCCGTATTCAGTTTGTCCGCTGAACAAATCCAAAGGTTTTCCTAAAGGCAGTGTGCGTTGTACAGTTCCTTTGCCATATGTATCAGAGCCTACAATAATTCCACGTTTATAATCCTGTATAGCTGCTGCAAAGATTTCGGAAGCAGAGGCACTGAATTCATTTACCATAACTGCCAGTGGTCCTGAATATAAAACGGATGTATCGTTATCACTTAAAATAGCAGGTTTGCCATTGCGATCTTTTACCTGAACAACTGGTCCGCTTTTTATAAATAGACCAACCATATTTACTACTTCAGGCAAAGAACCGCCGCCATTATTGCGCAGGTCAAGTATAATGCCTTGTACATTTTCTTTTTTAAGTTTAATGATTTCGTTTGCCACATCCTGTGAGCAACGATTGCCATCGGGGCGCTCAAAATCAACATAAAATTCAGGAAGAAAAATATAACCGATTTTTTTGTCTCCTTCAGTTATAACTGAGCTTCTTGCAAATTGCTCATCCTGCACAATTTCATCCCGTATTAGTGAAACAACCTGCGTAGAGCCGTCTGCTTTTCTTAGTGTTAATCTTACTTCAGTGCCTTTACTGCCACGAATTAATTTTACCACATCTGTAACCGCATAACCTCTTACATCAACCGGTTGATCAGCGCCCTGCGCTACTTTTATTATTTCATCGTTAGGTTGAATTTGATTGCTTTTCCATGCCGGCATACCTGTAATTAAACTCGCAATTTTTATTGCGCCGTCATCATCTTTTAACTGCGCACCAATGCCATAAAATCTTCCGCTTAATTCTTCCTCGAAACCACGATTTTCAACAGGTGGTAAATATTCCGTATGCGGGTCCATTAAATCCGTAATCACATTTACAAAATCGTTAAACTGCTCTTGTGGAGTAAATATTAATTTTTGACGATTGAAACTCCTGTCAAGAATCGACTGCACTTTTTCACGTGCCATCTGTTGTAACTGTGCATCTGTTTTGTTTGCAATTGATGAATCTTTTGTTTGGCTGTTACGCTGCTGTAATAAATCTGTATATTGATCAAGCGTAAGATATTTTAGGCGTTTTCTCCATAATTCTTTTCTTGCAGCTTCGTCTGCGGGAAATGAAGCCGTACTATCATCAAGATTTATACTTTCATTTTTTGTAAAATCAAAAGGCTGCGATAAAATTTGTTTGTATAGCTGCATTACTTCATCCACTCTTTTAAGATAGATAGAAGAAGCATCAGGATAAAAATTTAATGGCGCTCCATGAATTTCATCATCAAGTGTTAACTCATACTTCTTTAAATAATCAACATCGCTTTGTAAAAAAATATTTTTATCAGGATTTAATGTTTCAAGATATTTTTTAAAAACCTGTTTTGAAAAATTATCATCTATTGGTTTAGGTGAATAATGTTTTTGTTCGAGTATAGTACCAATTGCAGTGAGCAGCATTTGCTCTTTAGAATCATTGTTCCTGTTGTTTTGCTTAAATGCCCAAAGTGTAATACCCAGGAGAATGATTAGCACTGCCGGCAACACTGTTCTTTTCAGCATGATATCGGAAATTTTTATTTTCATTTAATTAACTCCAAAAATATATTAAAAAAAAGAAGACGATTTACCAATGATATTAATTAACAAGACCTGAACAATTATTAAACCACTTTGTAATTTAAGATGGTTTGCTCAAACAGCCTAATTCGATTATTTTTGCATTCTTTTTTATACATAAACGGAGATTGTAGCTCAGTTGGTTAGAGCGTCAGATTGTGGCTCTGAAGGCCGGGGGTTCGAATCCCCTCATTCTCCCTTATTTTATCTCCCGCTTTTGTTACGTAATTTTTCGCTGGCATAGGTATTGTGCCTCATTGGTAGTAAATTTATACTACACACTTTTAGTTAAAATAGATGCGGGTAAGTTTCTCTTTGCTTTTTTTTATTTTAATAATACCGATAGCAAGCAATGTTTCTGCACAACAATTTCCCCAGAGCAGGAATAACAGCAACATGAATGTCGGCCATCTTTATGGTAAAGTTTTAGATGCAAAAACAGATAAGCCGGTAGAAGCTGCAACAGTACAATTAACCGGAGGCAGGTTTGATACATCGGCAAAAAAAATGAAGACTGCTATTCTTAAAACAGTTCTTACTGAAAATAATGGCGATTTTTCATTGGATAATTTGCCGGTTTTTGGAAAATTTACTTTGACAATTTCTGCTGTTGGTTATAAACCATACACACAACAGATAACGTTTGGTTTAAAGTTTCAGAATAACACTAATCAAAATCAACAAGACAGGCTGCAGCAAATGATGAACATGGTTGATAAAGATTTGGGCAATATAAAACTTGTTCAGGATTCAGCTACACTGGCTTCTGTAACTGTAACTACATCTGCAAAACCATTTTTTGAAATGGGTGTTGACCGTAAAATTTTTAATGTAGATAAAAATATTGTAAGCCAGGGGCAAACCGCAACAGAAGTAATGAAGCAAATACCCGGCGTTAATGTAGATATTGACGGAAATGTTACACTGCGAAATTCTGCTCCGCAATTGTTTGTTGACGGAAGGCCTACCACGCTTACGTTTGACCAGATTCCTTCTGACCTGATTGACCGTGTTGAATTAATAACAAATCCTTCAGCAAAATATGATGCCAGCGGCGGCAATGCAGGTATTATAAATATTGTGTTGAAGAAAAATAAAAGAACAGGTTATAACGGTGGTATAAGAACAGGATTTGATTCAAGAGGAAGAGTAAATCTTGGCGGTGATATAAATATGCGTCAGAATAAAATAAATTTCTTTTTGAATGGAAATTATAATCAACGCAAATCAACCGGCACTTTTAATAATGTTCGTGATAATATAAGCGATACACCGTCAACTATTACGCAGGATGGCAAATCAATTAACAACGGCTCTTTTGCTTTTTTACGCACCGGCTTCGATTACTTTATTGATAACAGAAATACATTAACGCTGACAGGCACGTATGTACACGGTCATTTCAGAAATAATCAATCTCAGGTTGTTGATTCAACTATTGAAGAAAAGTTCAGTTCATACAGCAATGTGTATAATAATTCGGCATTCGATTTTAGAAATTATGGCGGGCAGTTAAGCTTTAGACATAATTTTTCTAACCAGGGCCACGATATAACTGCTGATGTTAATTATAACGGAAGCACTAACAACAGTACAAATTATATAAGCACTTATACATTTTCTCCCGGCACAAGAATTTTTAAAGAACCTCCTTTTTTACAGCACATTAATTCAAATGGCTTTAACCGTTTTCTCACTATGCAAAGTGATTATGAAAACCAGATAAATGATAAAACAAAAATTGAAGCTGGTGTTCGCTCGGCTGTGCGGTTTTATAAAAATATCAATAACCAGTATTATTTTAACGATAGTCTTAAAGATTATGTTTTTATTCCGTTCATTAGTTCTGATTATAAATATACTGACCAGGTGTACGCTGCTTATGCAACATATTCTTTAAAGTTGAAGAAATGGAATCTGCAATTTGGGTTAAGAGGTGAGAGCTCAAATTATAATGGAACACTTTTAAATAAAGATTCATCATTTAAAGTAAATTATGCTATTAGTCTTTTTCCAAGTTCTTTTATAACATATCATATTGATGAAAAACAAGACCTTCAAATCAACTATAGCCGCCGTATAAATCGCCCTAATTTTTTCCAGTTAATTCCTTTTTATGATTACAGTGATCCGCAAAACCCAAGTGTGGGTAATGCGGCGCTTAAACCTGAGTTTACAAATTCTTTTGAACTGTCTTA
>JAICKT010000007.1 GCA_025927795.1 Parafilimonas sp.
TCAGCAGAAGTAAAATAAAAGGTTTAACCGGTAAAGCTGTGAGAATTGGTGTGCAGGCTGCAGCGAATGACTGGAGTGCAGAGATTGGTTTTTCTCCTGATTTAGGAAGCGATTCTTATTTGCTGGATATGAGTGAATGATAATTTTGTTTTCAGAATGACCTCACCTAAATCCTCTCCAAAAAAGAGGACTTGCAACAACCTGAAATTTATAAAGTATAAAAAAATTGACGAGTTTTCTTGCCCTTCTCCTTTGGAGAAGGGTTGGGATGAGGTCTAAATAATCACATGAAAAATAAACCTGTGCTTGCTTCACTTAGTTTTTATTTTCTTGTAACAATTTTCTTTACACATTGTAGCAAGTTCGATAACCCCGCAACATATACACCGCCTGCGACCGACACGGTTTTTTATGTTGAAAGTGATTCCGATTTTGCAAATCCTGAGCGCGGTTTTTATCGCGTAGCTGAAACTTATGCTAACAACTACGAGCCGCTTGATGTTGAACAAATGAAACAATGGCGAACATTACAAAAAGCAGATGATGGAAATTATAAAGTGTACAGCACGCTTGTTTTTCGCAATATTGTTTTAAAAGGTTATACAGATAAAAATTTATCGCAGAATTTATTAGATGAAATCAGTAACGATTTTAAATCTGCACGTGAAGCAGGTGTAAAGTTGATACTACGTTTTTGTTATACTGTTACACAAAACAGCGGTACTTGTCCCGAAGGTTTTATTTGCCCGCCTTACGGCGATGCACCAAAGAATATTGTATTAAATCAGATAACGCAACTCAAACCGTTGTTGCAAGCTAATGCCGATGTAATTGCATGCATACAAATGGGTTTTATAGGAACCTGGGGCGAAAATTATTACAGCGATTATTTTGGCGACCCATCATCAAACGGTAAAGGAAAATTAAACGATAAAAACTGGAGCGATAAAAATGAAGTATTGAAAGCGTTGTTAGACGCGTTGCCGCAAAGCAGGATGATACAAGTGCGCACACCACAAATGAAACAACGTTATGTGTACGGTGTTGATGCGCCAACTTCTTCCAAAGCATTAACAGATGCAGAAGCATTTTCAGGAACAGATGCAGCACGCATCGGTTTTCATGATGATTGTTTTCTCTCATCTCCGAATGATTACGGCACTTATAATGATTACGGCAATTCCTCTTCATCAAGTGGAGATGCTTATTCTATTTTACACACATATGCGGCAGCAGATGGAAAATATGTTGTTGTTGGTGGCGAAACCTGCGATGATACTTACAGTCCCGAAAATGATTGTGAGAATGCGGGCAAAGCACAAACAGAAATGCTCAACATGCATTACAGTTTTTTGAATTGCGCATATAATAATGATGTAAATGATGATTGGCAAACCGGCGGTTGCATGGATGCTATCAAAAAAAATCTTGGTTATCGTTTTGTGTTACGCAATGCAATTTTTCCAAAAGATGCAATTAAAGCAGGCATGCAATTATCTTTCATAATTAACATAGAAAATGTTGGATATGCATCGCCATATAACGCAAGACCTGTTGAATTAATCATGCGTAATAAATCAACCAATAAAGAATTTGTTTTTACAATTAATACCGATGTGCGCAAATGGTATTCAGGCAACAACACGATCAAAACAAAAATTATTACTGATAACACAATGCCTGCGGGCAATTATGATTTGTTTTTAAGTTTACCTGATGCTTATCAATCACTTCAAAATAAACCAGAATATTCAATTCGTTTTGCAAATGAAAGTATGTGGAACGCAACAAATGGTTATAATAATTTAAATATCACAATAAAAATAAATTGATTTATTGGAATGTTTTTTGCCTGCCTTTTTAAACCGTTTCATACTATATAGTTTTTTTTGCCGCAATAACGGTTACCTGCTTATGGAATAAATTTGAACATTTAAACGTTATACCTTTATAAACAGAATAAATGAATTTGAAAAAATTACCATTTGCGCTGTTCATTTTGTTCCTTACCTGTTTTGAAAATGCAATACATGCGCAGGAATTTGGATTGCAGATAAATGCAGGCTTAATGAATTATGGCGGTGACTTACAGAGCAAGGTTTATACTTTCGATAAAGCAAAATTGACAGCAGGGATTGGCTTAAGATACCAGGTAAATAAATTTGCTTTACGTGCTGGTTTTAATTACGGAAGTGTTGAGGGAGATGATAAATTTCCGACTCGGAATCTTCATTTTAAAACAAACATTACAGAAGGTAATCTTTGTTTGGAATATACTTTTTTCTCTCCTGATAAAGACATAAAAATTCTCCCATATATTTTTGCAGGTGTTGGAGTTTATCATTATAACCCTTATACAACTTATAATAATCAGAAAGTTTTTTTACAGCCATTAGGTACTGAAGGAGAGGGGCTAAGTATTTATCCTGATAGAAAAATTTATTCACTAACAAATTTTGAAAATCCTTTTGGTATTGGTGCACGGTATAAGCTTTCATCAAATCTTCTTATTGGTGTTGAATTTAATTCGAGATTTTTATATACAGATTATTTAGATGATATAAGCAAAAAATATCCTGATGAAAACGAATTATTTAAACAACGCGGTCAACTTGCAGTTGATGTTTCCTTTCGTGGTGATGAATTAGATCCCTCGCTCACCTATCCATCGGGAAAAAAACGCGGCAATCCAAAACATAATGATAATTATTATTCTTCGGTCATCACATTAACTTATATATTTTCAGGTAATGGTTTATTTCAGAATGCTTTTAGCAACAAGCATAACAGACGTGCACTTGACTGCCCGAAAAAAGTGCAGTAAATTTTTTGCATGATTGTTTGATAAGTTTGCATTCATGCTTTACAACTCGCTTGAAGAATGTTTATTATATCTTGAAAAAAATGGCCAGCTTATAAGGGTTAAAGAAGAAGTTGATCCAAATCTTGAGATGGCTGCAATTCATTTGCGTGTGCATGAAGCAAATGGCCCTGCATTATTATTTGAAAATGTAAAAGGTTCAAAATTTCGCGCTGCATCAAATATTTTCGGAACGATAGAAAGAAGCAAAATTATTTTTGGCAATCGTCTTAAATTTATTCAACAATTAATTCAGTTAAGAAACAATCCGCGCAAAGCTTTAAGAAGCCCGTTTACATCAATTAAAACAGTTTTTGCATCTGCATCTGCTTTACCATTAAAAGATTTTTTTTCAAAGCCGGAAATTGAAAATGAAATTCAAATTACAGATTTGCCTTTAATAAAACATTGGCCAAAAGATGGTGGCGCTTTTATTACACTGCCGCAAGTTTATACTGAAGATATTGATAAACCAGGTGTGCAACATTCTAATCTGGGCATGTATCGTATACAGCTTACAGGCAATGATTATATAATAAATAAAGAAGCGGGTTTGCATTACCAGATTCATCGCGGCATTGGCGTGCATCAAACAAAAGCAAATACAATTAATGCGCCTTTAAAAGTTAGTGTGTTTGTTGGCGGTCCGCCTTCGCATACACTTGCTGCAGTTATGCCTTTGCCTGAAGAAATAAGTGAAATATTGTTTGCTGGTTTATTGAGTGGCAGAAGATTCAGATATTTTTATAAGGATGGATTTTGCATAAGTGCCGATGCAGATTTTGTAATCACGGGAGAAGTTTTTAAAAATGAAAATAAGCCAGAAGGCCCGTTTGGAGATCATCTTGGCTATTATAGTTTGAAGCATAATTTTCCGCTGATGCACATACATAAAGTGTATGCAAAAAAAAATGCAATCTGGCCTTTTACAGTTGTAGGCAGACCGCCGCAGGAAGACACAGCTTTTGGTGATTTAATTCATGAGATAACAGGCGATTTAATTGCAAAAGAAATTCCTGGTTTAAAAGAAGTGAATGCGGTTGATGCAGCGGGCGTACATCCATTATTATTAGCAATGGGAAGTGAAAGATATACTCCTTACAATCAAACTAAGCAACCTGCAGAATTATTAACTATTGCAAACAGAATTTTAGGAACCGGACAATTAAGTCTTGCAAAATTTCTATTTATTACGGCTGATGAAACAAATAAAATATCAGCAAAAAATATTCAAAAGTTTTTTGATTATGTATTAAGACGAATTGATTTAACAAGAGACATTCATTTTTATACAAACACTACAATAGATACTTTGGATTATTCTGGAACAGGTTTAAACACGGGAAGCAAAGTTGTATTTGCTGCTTATGGAAATGATTTAAGAAATCTTTGTAGCGAAGTGCCGCAATGTTTTAAAGAAATTCAATCAATACAAAATGTAAAATTGATTTTGACTGGTATTGTTTGTATTCAAACACAAAAATTTATTAGTTATAAAGATGCTGCTGAAGAAATAAATATTTTAAAACAACAACTCCAGCAAAAAATAAATGAATTAAAAGATTGTCCTTTTATTATTATTTGCGATGATGTAAATTTTACTGCTGAAAACTTACGCAATTTTTTATGGGTAACGTTTACACGCTGTAATCCATCGCACGATATTGAAGGCATAAATAGTTTTTACGAAAACAAACATTGGGGTTGCACAAATGTTATTATTGATGCACGAATAAAACCACATCACGCGCCGGTTCTTGAAAAAGATCCGCAAACAGAAAAAAATATTGAACGCCTATTTAATAAAGGCGGAAGCTTATATGGTATATTGAAATAGATTCACGCAAAGTGGTGGAGATTGCAAAGAATAAAAGTTCTTAGCGCCTTCTTACTTTTTTACTTTCCGCAAAAAAATTAAAACTTAGAATCGCTCAAGTTCTGAAAAGAAAAAATTAGTTTCTATCATAGCATTTTCATCACTATCACTGCCATGCACAGCGTTTTCGCCAACTGAAGCAGCAAAATCTTTTCTTATTGTTCCTTCGTCTGCCTGCGCGGGATTTGTTGCGCCAATTAGTTTCCTGAAATCTGCAACAGCGTTTTCTTTTTCAAGAATGGCAGCCACAATTGGTCCGCTGCTCATAAACTCAACAAGCTCTCCGTAAAAAGCCCTTTCTTTATGCACCGCATAAAAATCGCCTGCTTTTTCAGCAGAAAGTTTTGTCCACTTCATCGCTCTAATTTTAAAACCTGCTTTAAGAATTCTATCGAGTATTGCGCCTGTATAAGCTTTGCCTGTTGCATCAGGCTTTATCATAGTAAAAGTAATGTTGCTCATAATTAAAAATTGGGCGCAAAAGTAATGTGTTAAATAAAACGCATTGTAATAATCATCTTAAAAATAAAAATTCATTTGAATGAATGCACATAAAACTGCAATTTTGCCGCCTTTATGCAGGCTTTAGAGCATCTTTATCCTTTATTACAAACGCCAAGAAAAATTGTGATTACCATGCATCAGAAACCGGATGGAGATGCAATGGGCGCAGCACTGGCAATGTTTCATTTTTTAAAATCTTTAGGTCACCAGGTAACTGTTGTTTCGCCTTCTAACTGGGCAAAGTTTTTAAACTGGATGCCGGGTTGTAAGGAAGTTTTGGATTATGAATTATATACTGAAAAGTGTAAAGAATTAATAAATAATGCTGAATTGCTTTTTTGCCTTGACTTTAACAGCATGCATCGCACAAAAAAATTAGAAACTGTTTTGCTTGAGGCTAAATGTGTGAAAGCTTTAATTGATCATCATGAAGAACCGGTTGAAGAGCATTTTGAATATGGAGCGAGTGATATTTTAAAAAGCTCAACCTGCGAAATGGTTTACGATTTTATTGTGCAATCTCCTTACAGGGATTATTTAAACCTCGATATGGCTGCCTGTATTTATACAGGTATTATGACAGATACCGGCTCTTTTCGGTTTGCTATAACATCTGCAGAAACACACAAAGCTGTAGCGCATTTAAAAGCACTTGGTTTAGAGCATAGCATTATTCATGAAAAAATTTATGACAACTTTTTAGAAAACAGGCTGCGGTTCATTGGCAATGCACTCTTACATCATTTACAGGTTTTATATGAATACAATACAGCATTAATGGCAATTGGTAAAAAAGACATAATGAAATTTGATATTCAAACCGGCGATACTGAAGGTCTCGTAAATTATCTTTTAACTATACAGGATATTAAGTTTGGTGCATTGCTTATTGATAGAGTAGAAGAAAGGAAATGGAGTTTTAGAAGCAAAGGAAATTTTGATGTAAATGAATTTGCGCGATTACATTTTGAAGGCGGCGGTCATAAAAATGCGGCAGGCGGAAGAAGTTCGGAAAGCATTGAATTAAACATACAAAAATTTAAAGAAGTACTTAAATTATACGAGGCGGATTTAGCATAAAATTTTTTACTAAACCTCCGCATACAAATTCAAAAAACAAACAATGAAAAAAACAATTCTCGCATTATTTATATTAAGCATAGCTGCTTGTAATATGAATTATGAAAAGACACCATCTGGTTTAACTTATAAAATTTTTAAAGGCAAAGACACTGTGAAAGCAAAACCAGGTCAGTTTGCCAAGTTCAACATGGAATATATTTTGGTTGACAGAGACTCACCTTTTTCAAGCACTTATGGAAAAATACCGGCTTACAGCCCGATTGATACGGGCAAAAGAGTAAAATATTCTTTTATGGAAATTTTGCCTTTGATGAGTGCAGGCGACAGTGCAGAGGTAAGTATCAGCATAGATACTTTAAAAAACATGGGCGTAATTCCTGATTACAATCAGATGTTTGTAAAAGGTCAAATTGTAAAATGTAAAATTCAGTTGCTAAAGCTTTTTAAGAATGAAAACGATATGATTGCAGATTATCAGAAAAGTATTGACCAGGAAAAAGATGCTGAAGATAAATCGCTTGAAAATTATATGGCAAAGAAAAATTTAAAGGGTGTAAAAACAAAAAACGGCGCTTATGTAGTGATTGAAAATGCAGGCGATCCATCTTTAAAAGCAGACTCCGGTAAAGTGGCAACCGTAATGTACAGAGGATACTTACAAGACAACGGAAAAGTGTTTGATACAAATATGGATACTACCAAAGGACATACTGCACCTATACAAATTCCGGTAGGTTCACGCGGTTCAATACAAGGATTTAGTGAATGCCTTCCTTATTTTGGTAAAGGCGGAAAAGGAAAATTTTTAATTCCCTCAATGTTAGGTTATGGTGGTACTCCACAAGGCGCTGATATTCCTGCTTATTCAAATTTAATATTTGACATAGAGGTTCTGGATGTAACCGATATGCCTGCATCACCACGCGATAGCCGGCACAGCGATTCAACCAATCATTAAAATAAATTGAAAATTGTTTGCGAGGCAGCCTTTAAAGCTGCCTTTTTATTTGGCTACTTCTTCTTGAGCATTATTTTCTTTGCAATTATCAGCCGAAAATTTCCTGTAGATAAAAAGTTTGCTTTAGCAACAGCAGCTTCTTTTACTAAAAAAGCATTGCTTGCACAATTAACACTAATATCCCATACATTACCATTGTAACCTGCGGCAGCTTTAAATACGGCAGCAGGCTCAAAACTTACTTTATTACTTTTTGTACTATTAATTTCATCAGTAGAAAAATTAACGTTCGCATTTGCAATTAAAGAACCCATTAAAAATAAGTGTTGGGCCGCAACAACTGTGTATGCATATCCAACGCCAGGACCAACACTAATAAAATGAAAATTGTCAACACCCGCCTGTGAAAAAGAACCAGATACTTTTGATGGAATTATACTGGCAGTGTCGCCCTGCAGCCCTGAATAATAAATTCCACCACCATATAATAAAGAGCCTGCCGATTTTTTTTGCCATTCATTCTGGATCATCGCAGCGCGGTAAGAAAATCTATTTGCATTTGCTACGCGATAAGCTGTTATGCCAAACAGGTTTAATTTTATATCAGGTCTGTAATAATATGTGTTTGAATTATAAGACGCATAACCTTTTGGATAAGCATAAACTCCTTTGTAATGCATTGCCAGCACATCTGCCGCCCAACCGGTAGGATATAAATGAAGTTGCAGATCCAATGATTTTGATTTGCCGCGGTCTTTATTATTATTATTTAAAAATCCAAAACCAAAAGCAACGTTTAAACTAAAATTGTTATATGTGGCACCAACACCCATATTTATTTTTGTGTTTGCCCGGTATTGCAAATCTTTAGAACCATCCGCAGATTGAAAAGTTAGATCAGCATACTTCTTTGAAAAATAAAAACGTGGTGTTAATGAGTGTAGAAAAGTTTTGTAATAGCTGGTGTCATGTGTATCAGCTTTTTTTTGTGCAAAAAGAGAGCAGCTAATTAAAATCGGTAAGCAAAGAATAAATGCTTTTAGATATTTTTTTTTCATTTAGAATGAATTAATTTATAAAAATATGCTTTGTTTTAATACATAATATAGGCGGATTATTCACATACAAAATATAAATTTTATTCCTTCAATGTTCAACCTTTACTTTTGTTGCTTACAAAAAATATAGAAATGGTTGATGTAATTCTTGGACTGCAATGGGGCGACGAAGGCAAGGGAAAAATAGTTGATTATTTTGCACCGCAGTATGATATTATTGCACGTTTTCAGGGCGGGCCAAACGCAGGGCATACACTTTATGTAAACGATAAAAAAATTGTACTTCACCAAATACCCTCCGGCATTTTTCATCAAAACACAATTAATATTATTGGTAATGGCGTAGTACTTGACCCTGTTACACTTAAACGTGAGTGTGAGGTTGTTTCTTCTTTTGGTATTGATGTGAAGAAGAACTTATTTATTTCACAACGTACTAATTTAATCGTGCCAACACACAGGGCTTTAGATAAAGCATCGGAATTGCAGAAGGGCGAAAGCAAAATAGGTTCGACACTTAAAGGCATTGGACCTTCTTACATGGATAAAACCGGCAGAAATGCTTTGCGTGTTGGAGATATAATGAGCAAATCTTTTGTAACACAGTATATTAAACTGCGCTTAAAGCATCAGAAGCTGTTGGATAATTTTCATTTTATAGATGATATAAGTGAGTGGGAAGAAGAGTTTTTTGAAGCTATAGAATTTTTACGCACGCTAAATATTGTAAATGGCGAATATTTTATTAACGAAAAAATAAACAATGGGAAAAAAGTTCTGGCAGAAGGTGCCCAGGGCAGTATGCTCGATATTGATTTCGGAACTTTTCCATATGTAACTTCATCAAATACAATTTCTGCAGGTGTATGCACCGGGCTTGGTGTTGCGCCGCAAAAAATTAATGAAGTATTAGGTGTAACAAAAGCTTATTGCACAAGAGTTGGTGGTGGCCCATTTCCTACAGAATTAAACGATGAAACAGGTGAAACACTTAGAAAAATTGGCAATGAATTTGGAGCAACAACGGGCAGACCGCGCCGTTGCGGATGGATTGATTTGGTTGCGCTGAAATATACGGTGATGCTTAATGGCGTTACTAAAGTAATAATGACAAAAGCGGATGTGCTGGATTCTTTTAAAGACCTGAATGTATGTACTTCATATAATATTAATGGAACTGAGACAGATAGAGTGCCTTTTCAGTTGATGAATTCAGAGATTGTTCCCGACTACAAGCATTTTGATGGTTGGAGCTGCGATTCAACCAATATAAAAAACGGAAAAAATTTGCCGCAGAAGATGCAGCATTATGTTGACTTTATAAATCAATATATAGGCGCGCCGGTTTCTTATATTTCTAACGGACCACAAAGAGAACAAATCATAAAAATTTAAATAAAAAGATTTTTTTTGCTGATTAAAAAACTCGGTGAAAATTTACAGTGCTAATTTAATTGAGTATGGTACCAAAATCTGATAAAGAAAAAAAATCTGTACGGAAACCCATTGAGGAAAACAACAGAAAAGCAAAAGCTTCTTCGCCTTCAAAAAAACAAAAAGAAGAAGATGATGATGATTTTGATGAAGATGATGAGAAAACTCTGTCATCATCAAAAAAAGCACCCAAAATTAAAAAGGGAAAAACACAAGATGTTGATGAGGATGATAACGACGATGAAGGTGATGATGATAAAGTAGATGATTGGGATAAACCTGAAGAAGAGGAAAACTGGGATCCGGATTTTGATGAATTTGATATACCTAAATCAAGAGTAAAAAAATCGGGTAAAAAAGAAGGCAATAGTGATGAAGAGGATGATTTTAAATTTGATGATGATTTGAAAGAGTTTGATTTATTTAATGATTCTGATTTCGATGACCAGGAAGATGATTTTTAAACCATCATAACTTGCAACGAAAACAAAAAAAGTATTATGTAGAAGATATTGAATTTTTTAAAACGCAAATGCTGCACTGGGCAAACCGGTTCAGCGTTTGTTGTTTTATGAACAGCCATTTTTATGAAGATAAATATCATTCGTTTGATTGTCTTTTAGCCGTTGATACTATACAAATATTTTCGCCTGAAAAAAATATTTTTACCCGGCTTGATAAATTTTATAACAATTGTAATGACTGGATTTTTGGTCATTTGAATTATGATTTAAAAAATGAAATTGAGAACCTTCACACAATCAAAACAAACAAAATAGATTTTCCTGATATTTTTTTGTTTCAGCCTGCAGTTGTAATTGTAATTAATAAAAATGAAATTGAAATATCTTGTTTCGATAATACAGCAAATGAAATTTTTGAAAGTGTTAAGCAGGTTACATTAAGCAACAACCCTGTTTCAAAACTGAATAAAAAAATAAGCTCAGCTATTACGAAAGATGAATATGTAAAAACAATTAAAGAAGTAAAAAAACATTTATTGCGCGGAGATTGCTATGAAATCAATTTTTGCCAGGAGTTTTTTATTGAAGACTCAGATATAAACCCGCTTGAAATATATTCTTGTTTGCACAAAATTTCTCCTTCGCCATTTTCTTGTTATTATAAATTGAATGATAAATATCTCCTTTGCGCAAGCCCTGAAAGATTTTTAGCTAAACATGAACAAACCATATTTTCTCAACCCATAAAAGGTACCGCTGCGCGAAATAAAGATGAAGCTCTGGATATGTTGCAAAAAAATAATTTATACAACAGTGCAAAAGAAAAAAGTGAAAATGTAATGATTGTTGACCTGGTGCGGAATGATTTAAGCAGAATTTGTGAGAAGGGCTCTGTTATTGCAAATGAATTGTTTAGCATTTATTCATTTCCTCAGGTTCATCAAATGATTTCTACTATAAGCGGGATATTAAAAGATGATGTTTCGTTTTCTGATATAATTAAAGCAACATTTCCTATGGGTTCAATGACAGGTGCGCCAAAGCATCGCGTGATGCAATTAATTGACCAATATGAAAAAACAAACCGCGGATTATTTTCAGGAAGTGTTGGTTACATCACACCGCAAAAAAATTTTGATTTTAATGTTATTATAAGAAGCATTTTCTACAATCAAACAAACAAATATCTTAATTATTTTGCCGGCAGCGCAATTACAATTTATGCGGATGCGGAAAGTGAATATGAAGAATGCAGATTAAAAGCTGCGGCAATTGAAAATATTTTGACCTGATTTTTTACTCACGTACCTGAAGACGACACAATAGAACGAAGACTATTTAGAAGTTTTTACTTCCTTTTTTTGCAGCTATTATTTTATATAATATACTGTAACTACAAATATTTGTCATACTGTCATTTATATTTAATTGGTATTTTGTTTGTTCACAGGAAGAAAATAACAACTTTACACTTTCATAAAACACAGCTATGCAAAAAGGACAAATAAGAGTTCATACGGAAAATATTTTTCCCATCATTAAAAAATTTCTTTACAGCGATCATGATATTTTTCTGCGCGAATTAATAAGTAATGCGGTTGATGCATCACAAAAAATTAAAACACTTTCTTCTATTGGTGAAGCGAAAGGCGAATTAGGAGATTTGCGCATTGATATTGCTGTCGATGCAAAAGAAAAAACAATAACTATTACTGATCGTGGCGTTGGAATGACACAGGAAGAAGTTGATAAATACATCAACCAGGTTGCGTTTAGCAGCGCTGAAGATTTTTTGCAGAAATATAAAGATGCAAATATCATCGGGCATTTTGGATTGGGTTTTTATAGTGCCTTTATGGTAAGCGATAAAGTAGAAATTTATACAAAGAGTTATAAGGATGAGCCCGCAGTTTACTGGAGTTGTGATGGAAGCCCTGAATTTGAATTATACCAAATAGAAAAGGAAGAAAGAGGTACACGCATTGTTTTGCATATTAATGATGAAAGCAAGGAATTTTTGGACTCAACCCGTATTAAAAATATACTGGAAAAATTTTGCCGCTTTTTACCGGTGCCTATTTATTTTGAAGACAAGCAAATAAATAATACTGCACCTCTTTGGACAAAAAAGCCATCTGAATTAACTGCACAGGATTACCAGAATTTTTATAAAGAATTATATCCGTTTGGTGAGCTGCCTTTGTTCTGGATTCATTTAAATGTTGATTATCCGTTTAATCTTACCGGCATTTTATATTTTCCAAAAATTAAGCAGAGTTATGAAATTCAGAAAGATAAAATTCAGTTGTACAGTAACCAGGTTTTTGTAACTGATGAAGTAAAAGATATTGTTCCTGAATTTTTAATGTTATTGCATGGCGTAATTGATAGTCCGGATATTCCGCTAAATGTAAGCCGCAGTTATTTGCAAGGCGACCCAAATGTGAAAAAGATCAATGGATACATCACAAAAAAAGTTGCTGATAAACTGGAAGAAATTTTTAACAAAGAAAGAAATGAGTTTGAAGAAAAATGGGAAAGTCTCGGTTTGTTTGTAAAGTATGGAATGATGACTGATGATAAGTTTCTTGAAAAAGCAAATAAGTTTTTTGTGATGGAAGATGCCTCAGCAAAGAAATTTTATACGGTTGATGAATACAAAACCGAAACAGAATCATCACAAAAAAATAAAGACGGCAAGCTTGTAATACTTTATACAACAAATCCTGTTCAACAGGATAGTTACATAAAAGCTGCAACAAATAAAGGTTACAAAGTTGTAAAGATGGAAACGCTTGTTGATGCGGCATTCATCAATACAATGGAAATGAAATGGGAAAACACAACTTTTAAACGTGTTGATGCGGACATTGTTGAAAATTTAATTGACACTCAGGAAAAGAATGAAAGTATTTTAAGTAAAGATGAAGAAGCCAAACTAAAAGAATGGTTTGGTTTACAGATTGGTGAAACGCATATTACAGTTGATATAAAAGGATTGAGCGCTGAAGCACCGCCCGTTGTTGCTACGCGACCTGAGTTTATGCGTCGTATGAAAGACATGGCAAATGTTGGTGGCGGCATGGCATCTTTTTATGCGCAAATGCCGGATGAAGTAACGCTGACTGTAAACGGCAATCATCCAATATTTCAGCAATTATTAAAAGAAGAAAATAAAGACAAACTGAATAAGCAAATACGCAGTCTTGCAGATCTTGCTTTGCTTTCACAAGGTTTATTAAAAGGAGAGGAGCTCACAAACTTTATTAATCGAAGTGTAGAATTAATGGAAGGCAAAACAAAAAGCAATATTATATTAGAAGTATAGTTTTCAAGAAGTCTTAAATAAAAACTCCACAATAATAAGTGGAGTTTTTATAGAGCTACATTATTGAATATTTCTCAATTAATTGTTCGAAAAGGTATTGAGCATAGATTGTTTACTTAACTATGGGAGCAGCTAATAAAATTTCTTCATCAACGCGCTCTGCATATTCTTTAAAATTTGCTACAAATAAGGCCGCCAGCATTTTAGCCTGTGCATCATAAGCACTTTTATCCGCCCATGTATTACGAGGGTTTAAAATTTCTTTAGGTACTCCAGGGCAGGAACAAGGCATTAGCATATTAAACACGGGATGTTTTTTATACTCAACAGTATTTAGGTGTCCGTTAAGTACAGCACATATTATTGCACGTGTGTATCTAAGCTGAATGCGATTTCCAGCACCGTAAGCACCACCAATCCATCCGGTATTCACCATCCAAACATTTACATTATGCTCTTTCATTTTTTTGCCCAGCATTTCAGCATACACCACCGGATGCAAAGGCAAAAAAGGCGCACCAAAACAAGTGCTGAAAGTTACTTTTGGTTCTGTAATACCGGTTTCTGTACCTGCAACCTTTGCTGTATATCCGCTTAAAAATTGGTACATAGCCTGTCCTGGCGTAAGCCTGCTTATTGGCGGCAAAACACCATAGGCATCGCAGGTTAAAAAGAAAATGTTTTTTGGATGTCCGCCTAAACTTGGTTCAGCCACATTTAGAAGAAAATGCAGAGGATAACTTACCCTGGTATTTTCTGTAATTTTTTTTCTTGAAAAATTTATTTCGTTTGTATCCTTGAAAAAAGTTACGTTCTCAACCAAAGCGCCAGGGCGAATTGCATGAAAAATTTCAGGCTCCTTTTCTTCACTTAAATCAATACATTTTGCATAACAGCCGCCTTCAAAATTAAAAACACCATTGTTTGTCCAACCATGTTCATCATCACCAATTAATTTTCTTTCAGGGTTTGCACTTAAAGTTGTTTTACCGGTACCGCTTAAACCAAAGAAAATAGCCACATCACCGCTTTTGCCAATATTGGCACTGCAATGCATGCTTAAAACTTTTTTGTTATGCGGTAATATGTAATTTAAGATTGAGAAAATACCTTTTTTTATTTCACCTGTATAAGCTGTACCACCAATCAGAATTATTTTATGTGTGAATGATACAACCACAAAGTTATGTTGGCGTAGTCCATCTTTTTTTGCGTTTGCTTTAAATGATGGTGCGTGAATAATATGCCAGTCTGGTTTAAAATTTTCAAGCTCTTCTTCGTGCGGAGCAATAAACATATTTAATGCAAAGAGATTACTCGATGGCATTTCATTAACCACACGGATGTTTAGGCGATAATCATTGTCTGCACATGCATAACAATCACGAATCCAGATTTCATTTTGCCTGTTTAAATACCTGGTTAATTTATCTTTTAATTGAAAAAAATATTTTTCTTCAATAGGCAGATTAAAATTGTTCCAGAAAACAGAATTTTTCGTGATTGCATCTTTTACTGTAAACTTATCTTTTGGGCTGCGACCCGTAAACTCTCCTGTATTTATACACAGTGCTCCCGTATTGTTAAGCACGCCTTCATTTCGCTGCAATGTTTGGTCGGTTAATTCTTCGGCTGTAAGCTGATAATTGATGTGCTCATTTGTAATTCCTAATTTTTTAAGCTCAGTGCGGGAAATATCCATAATAACTTCTGACATATTCTTAAGATTAATAGGTGGATTGCAAAAATATTGCACAAAAACTTACTACCGTTAGTTTTTAATAAAAAATTCCTTATAAATGGCTAAAAAAGTAATTTTTATCTTTAAAAGAAGTTTTATAGGTGGTTTACGATGAAAATTTTTCAGAATAAATTTGCTGAAACTGATTAATGAGAAATGAAATTATAGAACTCTTAAACCTTAAATAAAATAGCAGTCAAAATAAAACTATATTTTTACACCAGAAAAAATCAAAAAATTAAATGAAAAAATTCGCTTTGTTTTTTACACTGTTTATAGCAGTTGCCTCGATACATGTGCAGGCCCAAACCGATACTACTGCTGATATTTCAAAGGTTATTCAGTTTAAAGAGTTAGACCATGATTTTGGAAAAATTCCTTACGGCAAACCTGCTGAATATACGCTTGATATGAAGAATATTTCCAGCGATTCTGTAACAATTGAAGACGTAAAAGTTGGATGTGGTTGCACAACTCCAAAATGGCAGCCTGGTCCATATGCTCCGGGTGCAGATTTTAATATCACCATTGGTTTTAATGGTTACACTGAAGGACAATTTAATAAAGTTGTAACTATTTATTTTAAAGGTGGATTGAGCCAGCTTATAAAATTCCATGGTGAAACATATAAGACACCAGATAATCCTGCTCCTAATAACAATGGTGTTAAGCAATTAAAATCAGGCGGAGGAAAGTAATATGAAAATTTTATTGAGTTGTTTAATGGCGTTTTTGTTTTTAACTGCGCATGCACAAACAGATAGCGCTTCAAAAGTTGCAAAGTTTAAAACTGTAACTTATTCTTTTGGAAAAATTAAACAGCATGTGCCTGTAACAACAGAATTTTCGTTTACTAACGTTGGCACTAAGCCGTTGATAATTGAAACTGCTGTTGCAGAATGTGGTTGTACAACACCTGATTATCCAAAAACGCCTCTATCGAAAGATAAAACTGCATCCATAAAAGTTACTTACAATGCAGAAAATCCAGGTAAGTTTACTAAAAAAGTAACCGTGAAATTTGCTAACATAGCACAGCCGGTTATTCTTACTATTGATGGCGATGTAGAACCAGCAAAATCATAAATAAAACTTGTTATTTGAGAAACTTCCTGCATTTATTGTATGAAGTTTTTTATTTGTGGATTACATTAAAATGCCTGCAATGGTTGCAGATAGATAAGATGCCAGCGTACCGCAGAATAACGCTTTTAAACCAAGCTTTGCGAGATCTTTTTTACGTTCAGGTGCTATTACACCAATACCGCCTATTTGCATGCCCACACTGCTAAAATTTGCAAATCCGCAAATAGCAATGCTGATAATTAACAACCCTTTTTCTGTTATAACAGGAACAGTTTTATTTGTGAGATTCTTAAAAGCTACAAATTCATTTACAGTTAATTTTTGTCCGAGTAATGTAGCTGCATTATTTACATCTTGTGAAGGAATGCCCATACCCCACGCAAAAGGATAAAATATTTTTCCGAAAATATAATTAAGTGTAAGATTAAAGTTTGGATTAAACAGGTGACCAATGTGCAATAAGATATAATCAAGCAAAGCAATAATTGCAATAAAACCAATCAGCATTGCAATAACATTCATTGCAATTTTAAAACCATCTGCAGCGCCGTGTGAAATGGCATCAATAACATTTGTATAAGTGCTTTGTACTTTTAATTTTACTGTACCCAATGTTTCACTGATTTCGTTTTCAGGATAAACAATTTTAGAAATTACCAATGCACCCGGTGCAGCCATAATACTGGCTGTAATAAGATAAGGCGCTAAATTTAAACCTGCCTGTGCACCCATATTGGCATACACAATTAAAATTCCGCCACTAATACATGCAAGACTTCCACTCATACTTGCAAGCAGTTCACTTTTCGTCATTCCTTTTAAGTAGGGGCGAATCATAATCTGTGCTTCCACCTGTCCTACAAAAGCGCTTGCTACATTACTCAAAGCCTCAGCACCGCTTACGCGCATAATAAAATTCATCGCAATTGCCAATGCAGATACAATGCGCTGCATAACACCGAAATAATACAGCACAGCTACAACAGCACAAACAAGAATAATGGTAGCGGTAACATTAAAAGCAAAAACAAAACCACCTGTTATATAATCTGCAGTGCCGCCGTTTGGTTGTGTTACGTTGATACCTGAATAAACAAATGCTGCACCTTGTCGCGCGAAAGCTTCAAAGCGTTCCATACCTAAACCCAGCCATTGAAAAAAATTGCCAATAAATTTTACTTTAAAAATTAATACTGCAATAATGGTTTGTAACAATATGCCACTGATTACAAGTCGGTAGTTAATTTTTTTTCTGTTATTTGATGCAAGAAATGCCAAGCCAATAATTAATGCTATTCCTATTAATCCTTGAAATCTTTGCATGCAGTTTAGCAGATGAGTAATTAAAATTAAGGCAGGAAAGTTAAGTGTTTATAAACTGATGAAAGAAAGTATTGGAGGTTGAAAATTTAATCTTTTGGGGGTTTAAAATAATTCATAAAAAAACCGCCTCAATATTTTAAGACGGTTTTTTAGTTAAGTTGTTGCAATTATAAGTTTGCTTTTATTTTTTTATCAATAATTGATTTTGGAACAGCACCGATTTGCTTATCTACTACTTTTCCACCTTTAATAAAAAGTATGGCAGGTATAGAAGTTATACCATAGTTCATGCTTACGGATGGATTCAAATCAACATTTATCTTACCTATATTTACTTTGCCTTCATACTCTTTTGAAAGCTCTTCAATAACAGGTCCAATAGCACGGCAAGGTCCGCACCATTCAGCCCAAAAATCAATTACAGAAAGTTTATCATTTTTTAAAACAGTCGTTTCAAAATTTGTGTCAGTAAATTCAAGTGCCATACATTATAATTTTAAATTTTTATATTGATTGGTTGTAAGAACAAAAATAAGTCCAAATAAGAATAGCAAATTATTTGACTTATTAAGAAGATGTGCAGATAAAAATATATGACAGTGAGTCAGATTAGGATAAGAGACTTTGCCTTACAAGAAATTCAAGTTTCTTGTTAGCGTCTAAAAGCTTGTTTGTAAGTTCAGCATTCTCACTACGTAATCTAAAAACTTCAAAAGCTTTGTCAATAAAAATACGTATGTCGTTTTCGTTCCAGGGTTTGGTTAAATATTTATATACCTGCCCAAGATTAATTGCATCGATAACAGCGTTTACATCTGTATAACCGGTAATAAGAATACGTATAGGTTCAGGATGAATGTTTAAAATTGACTGAAAGAATTCTATGCCTGTAACATTAGGCATACGTTGGTCGCTGAGAATTACATGTATTTTATGTTTATCAAGTACTTGTCTTCCTTCTTCAGCTGATTCAGCAAGATAAATATTATAATCTCTCCGAAAGGCGGCTTTAAACGCTGTAAGATTATGTGGTTCATCATCTATATAAAGCACATTAATTGTTCTTGTTAGCATAGTATGTTAGAGTTATTGGATTTTAAAAAACTAAATTTATGGCTCTAAATAAAGATAAAGAAAACAAACGAATAAATTATTTTTAACGATTTTTTTTATTCTTTTTAGTTTTTGATAATTTATAAACGGTTATGATTTAACTTTATTATTACTTTGATGGATACAAATTTAACCGTAAGAGACATTAGGATCAGAGCATTCAGAGCAACCGAAGATAAAGATACATGCCTGAGGTTTATAGAAGGTCATAAAAAAGTACTGGAATATCACGGTATTTATAATGTTTCATCTTCTACACCTAACTGGCTTAGTAATCCTTCTGTATTTGTAATTGTGGTGGAATCACTCGACTGTTCAAAACTTTATGGTGGTGCAAGAATACAAGCTGCTGATGGCAAAACGATGCTGCCAATAGAAACTGCAGTGGGAGAGATGGATCCACAAATACATAAATACATAGCTAAGTATGCAAAGTATGGCACAGGAGAACTTTGTGGTCTTTGGAATTCAATAGAAGTTGCCGGGCTGGGTATTGGAAGCTATTTTCCTGCAAGAGCTGCCATAGTAATTATTGAACAATTAGGATTTGATACTTTGTTTTCTTTATGTTCTCCTGCAACACTCCGTTTTAATCAGTGGATTGGCAGCAGACCTTTTACTGTAGTAGGGAACATGGGTACGTTTTATTATCCAAAATTGGATTTGCTGGCGACTGCAGTTTTTTTAGAAGATGCACATACGCTAAATAATGCACATCCCCGTGAAAGAGAAAAAATGCTCTGGTTAAGACAGAATTTATCCTGCATAAATGAAGAAAAGTCACCGTTTAAGAATGTTGTTGTAAAGGTTCGGTACGAACTTGAAATGGTTGGAGTAAGTGAAAATGAATTTAAAATAAAATTTTCGGAAGTAAATATGTAGCATGCAAAAAATTGTCTCTACTCTTATTTTTGTTGTTATTGTTAATATATTTCCTTTATTATTTAAGCCAGAATTATTAGTACAATTTAAGCCTATCATTATTTTAATTGGAACGCTTGCAATGTTCTTAACACAGCCAGCATTTAGTTTAGAAGAAACAAGAAATAATAAGCATACAGATAAATATTCTATTGTATTTATTCTGATTGCATCTGCGGTGAGTGTAGGTTCCTCTTTAATTGAATGGGCTTATTTTAGCGATCAATCTTCGAATTTATTTTTAACTCTTTTAGGAATATTAATGATAATTATAGGATTGATTATTCGTATAACAGCAATACATACATTGGGTAAATTTTTTACAGCCACTGCAAGAACCACAAATGAACATTTATTAATAACGTCAGGCCCTTTTTCTATAATGAGACATCCATCCTATGCCGGTGCAATCCTGGTTATAACAGGCGTTCCCGTACTTTTAAATAATTTAATTACTTTTTTTTCAACTATCTTGCTCCTTTTTTTTGCGTATGATTTTCGTATAAAGAGTGAAGAAAAGGTTCTTATTTCTACCTTTGGCGAAAAATATTTACAATATTCCTTAAAAGTAAAAAAGATCGTTCCTCATCTTTGGTAAATAATGCAACCAAAAAATTTATTGAATAAACATATTTTCTTTTCGACTTGTTTATTGATGTTTGTTGTTACAATTTATGGACAGCCCATTACTTATAATAATACATCAACAATAACAAGTATTGGCAAACAGCTGCAAATATTAGAAGATTCAGGCGAGAATTACGATACCGCATCTATTTTAAATGCTAAGCGTTTTTATCAAAGTAAAAATGATGTGCCTCTTTTTCCTGTTCCTAATGTAAACACATGGTGCAGGTTTACTGTAAATAATAATTTATCATCAGACATTTATCTTTTTATTGAGCATTTTAATATCTCAAAAATTACACTATACAAGTTGGTAAACGGTAAATTAATTATGTTGTATGCTGATGGTAATTCAATTAAGCATTCAAAAGATAATAGTTTGCCATCTTATATATCAAATTTAAATGCACAACCTGAAACGGAGAATGTTTATTATTTACACATTGAAAGTGTACATCCGGTTGTGCTTTCAATTTTTATTGGCTCCTATCAACAAATTCAAGAGCAGGTTAATAAACAAGTATTTGTTGTCTCCGCCTATTTTGGAATTCTTTTATCTATATTTTTTTATAATTTGTTTTTATTTTTTGTAACTAAAGACAACAATTATTTTACGTATGTTATTTATATTTTCTTTTTGGGTTTAGCTCAACTTGCACTTGCAGGTTATACATTTAAATATTTATGGCTTTCTTATCCATCTATTAACTTTTTTGCAGTTCCGGTTACTTCATCATTAGCAACAATTTTTGGTGTTTTATTTTCATTGCAATTTTTGAGAGTAAGTTATTACAGCCGTATTATTTATAAAATATTATTAGCAACAATATTCTTCAGTGTTGTTGCTATAATCGCAAGTATTTTACATTTAAATAAATTAAGTTATTATATACTCGATTATAATACACCTGCCGTTGGGATTTTTATAATTGCAGCCGCTATTTATATAATAACTAAAGGGTTTCGTCCAGCTTTATATTATGCCGTTTCATGGTTATTCTTCTTAGCAGGACTTATTATTTTTAGTTTGCGTAATCTTAATGTGTTACCATCAAATTCTTTTACTACTTATATTTTATATTCAGGTTCTGCTATTGAAACTGTTTTATTATCCATAGCACTTGCAGATCGCATTAATATACTTAAAAGAGAAACAATTGTTCTGCAGGCAAGAGCATTGGAAACCTCACAGGAAAATGAAAGATTGGTAAAGGAGCAGAATGTTGTTCTTGAACAAAAAGTAGATCAGCGCACACATGAACTTAAAGAATCAAACACACAATTAAGCGTAGCGCTTGATAATTTAAAAGATGCGCAAACGCAACTTGTAGAAGCTGAAAAAATGGCTTCTCTTGGCCAGTTAACGGCAGGAATTGCGCATGAAATAAACAACCCGATAAATTTTGTGAAATCAAATATTAACCCTTTAAGATTAGATGTAAAAGATTTACTCGATGTATTAAATGAATACGGAGATCTGCATAAAATCAATGAAGAATCAACCTATAAAAAGAAATTAAGCGAAATTGAAAAGCTTAAAAAGCAAATTGATGTTGATTTTGTTCAAAAGGAAATTGATAGTTTAATTGTTGGTATTGAAGAAGGCGCAGAGCGCACAGCAGAAATTGTACAGGGCTTACGCACTTTTAGCAGGCTTGATGAAGCAGAATTAAAAACCGTTGACGTTCACGAAGGCATTCTATCAACCCTGGTAATACTAAAAAACAGTACACCATATTATGTAACTATTGAAAAACAATTTAACGCCCATGGCGATATAGAATGTTACCCTGGAAAACTGAACCAGGTTTTTATGAACATTCTTACCAATTCAATTCAGGCTATAACAGCAAAACCCGAAAAAAATAATCCCGAAACAATTATTATTACGACTAAGGATATTGAAAACGATCATATGCAAATTTCCATTAAAGATAGTGGCATAGGTATGACGGAAGAAGTAAAGCATCGTATTTATGAACCTTTTTTTACTACCAAAGAAGTGGGAGAGGGCACCGGCTTAGGTATGGCAATTGTTTTTAAAATCATTCAAAAACACGAAGGACATATAGATATTATTTCTGAACCTTGTAAAGGTTCGGAATTTATTATAACTTTACCGCACAAACATCCAATATCAGATCATCTGTAATTTATGTATCCCGAAGAAAAAAAAATCAGGATTTTATATATCGATGATGAAGTAAATAATCTACTTGCATTCCAGGCATCTTTTCGCCGTCGATATACAATATTTACCGCAGCTTCTGCTGCTGAAGGAATGAGCGTTCTTAACCAGGAAAAAGACATCCAGGTAATTATTGCCGATCAACGTATGCCACATTCTACAGGTGTGGAATTCTTTCATGTAGTAAGAAAAGCATTCCCGCATCCTATTCGCATTTTGCTTACCGGTTATACCGATGCAGAATCAATAATAGATGCTATAAACAAAGGGGAGATTTTCCGTTACGTAAAAAAACCATGGAAGGAAATGGAGTTGCAGACAGCTATTCAGAATGCATATGAATTATACTCTACGCGCCAACAATTAAAAAGAAAAGTTTCTGAGTTGCAAAAAACCAACGATGAGCTAAACCGTTTTGTTTACAGCACATCACATGATTTACGTTCGCCATTAGCATCAATTATGGGTATTCTTAATCTTTCAAAGATGGAGAATTCTGTAGATGATCCTAACAATTATTTAGGCATGATTGAAACTTGCGTAAACAAGATGGATATTTTCATTCAAAAAATAATTGAGTATTATAAAAGTATTCGCGTTGATGATGAGAAAACAGAAATTGATTTTACAAAGCTGCTTAAGGAAAGTGTTGAAATATGCAAAATGCAAAAACCCGAAGTTGAGTTTAAAGTGAATGTAGAACAGCCAGTAAGGCTGGTGAATGATGTGTTTCGTATTTCAATAATTATTGATAATCTTATCTCTAACGCAGTTAAATATCAAAAACCAACTTCAAACAATCCCCAGGTAAATATTTCTGTAAAGGTAGATGAATATAAAGCCGTAATAGAAATAGAAGATAATGGAATAGGTATAGTTGAAGAACATTTGAATAATATTTTTAAAATGTTTTTCAGAAGCACTTCGCATGTAAATGGTTTGGGTATAGGATTATATATTGTAAAGGAAGCGCTTTCGCGGCTTGGCGGTGATATATCGGTTGTTTCCACTTATGGTGTTGGAACTTTATTTCGTATAGTAATACCAAATCTTACTGTGCAGGAACCCACTGCTGCTGTCGAAAATGTTAATTGAAAAATTCTTTTCAAAAAAAATAGTTTCTTCGTTGTTCAATTAAAGAGAATGCGATTTTTTAAATTGATTGCTTGTTTGTTTTTGATTTTTACTTGTTCCTGTAACGTTTCTTCAAAATCAAAAAATAAGGCATCTGAAAATACAGTATCTGAAAATACAGTACCTGAAAATACAGTACCTGAAAATACAGGCGTACAGTTTATTGAAGAAAACTGGAATACCGCTTTACAAAAAGCAAAATCGCAGAATAAGCTTGTTTTTCTTGATATTTATGCAACCTGGTGCGGACCTTGCAAAATGCTGAAGCAATACACATTTGCAGACACATCTGTAGGTAATTTTTTCAACCAAAATTTTGTAAATGTTTCTGTTGATGGCGAAAAAGGTGTTGGTCCTCAACTGGCGCAGCAATTTTCTATAGAAGGTTATCCATCATTAATTATAACAGACGCTGAAGGAAAGCCTGTTTTATTAACTGCAGGTTATATGCCCGCAGAAGATTTATTAAAATTTGCAAACGAAGCTTTAAGAAGAAACCAGTTACATACTAAAATGTAACGGCAATTTAGAATCAGGAAATATCGGAATTGAAAACAACCGCCACCAAAATTGTAAGCGCACTTTACAAATAATTTTACTTTTTGTTTTTTTTAGCGGCCTAATAATTATTACGCTGCACTTATCTTCGCGCAAAGCTCTTGTAAAGAATGATTACGCGCAGAAATATCAGGATAAAGGTTATGCAGGTTTTATATCAGTTATACATTAATGAACAATTGGTAAACAATGCAACAAAAATTTTAAATAATAACCTTAATCAAACTTCCCGTCTTTTCACCTACTTCATTTATTTTTTAACAGAAGTTGCCCGTTATGCCGAGAAAGATGCAAGCGTTCGTGCGGCTAAACATTTGGCAACATCAGCCGATAAAAATATTAATATAAAACTTGCCGGTAATACATTGCTCTGGAAAATATTGGAGAATAATTCATATAAGAAAGCATTGGCAGATTATAAATTTAATTTTGAACAAACAAGTAATCTTGTTCGAAAAATTTATAATGAATTAACAACCTCTTCTCTTTACCAATCTTATATAAATTCTGTTGCGCGTGAGCCGCAAACAGAAAGAGATATTCTCACTTTTATTTTTACTGATCTTATGTTGCCGGATGAAGATTTTATTTCGCACATTGAAGAATATTTCACCAATTGGGATGATGATGCTGAAATGCTGCAGGTTTTAATGCTTGGTTTTTTACAAAAACCTTCAAGCTTAAATCTTCAGGAAATGCCGGATAAAGAAAAAGATGCGTTTGCCAAAAGCCTGCTTGCTACTGTAATTGATAAAAAAGATTATGTAAATATGTTAATAAAGGCGCGACTGAAAAATTGGGACCCCGAACGTATTGCTATGCTCGATATGATATTAATGCAAATGGGTGTGTGCGAATTTTTATATTTTCCAACTATACCACCAAAAGTTACTATTAATGAGTATATAGATCTTGCGAAAGAATACAGCACTGCACAAAGCGGGCAATTTGTAAATGGAATTTTAGACGGTATTCATAAAGATTTACTTAAAGAAAACAAAATTCATAAAAGCGATTTTAAACCCAAAAAAGCAAATTGAGAAAACGTACATTTGCCGCGAAAATAAAATATGAGTAGAATATCTTTCCTGCTGATACTAAGTTTTGGTTTATTGATTGCTGCTTGTCAGCAATCAGAAAAAAACACAAACGATGTTGATTCCATCATGAAAGATTCAACAAAGTTTACAACCATACAATGGCAGGATTCTGCAATTGATTTCGGAACAAAACAAATGGGCGATATAGTAAATATTACTTTCCATTGTACAAATACAGGTAACAAGCCTTTATATTTATTTGATGTAAGACCTGGCTGCGGATGTACTTTGGTTGATTATACAAAACAGCCGATTGAACCTGGTGAACAGGGAAAAATAGAAGCAAGATTTGACACGAATAAAAGTCATCCCGGCACAGTACATAAAAATGTTTTTGTGCATTCAAACACTTCTAATAAAACACCGGCATATCTAAGTTTTACCGGTACTATTGTAACCGCAAAGTCTTCTTCAGTAAACAAATAATTTTAAAAAATTTCAAATAATAAATACAATGATAAACACGCTTTCAGTTTTAATTATGGCTTCTCCGGGCGGGCAGCCGAACTCAAGTTTTTCTCTTATTATGATGGGTGCGATAATTTTAGTGTTCTGGCTTTTTATGATTCGCCCGCAGGCTAAAAAAGCAAAAGACCAGAAAAAGTTTATTGAAAATCTTCAAAAAGGGGACAGGATTGTTACCATCGCTGGCATACATGGCACTATAAATAAAGTAAATGAAGACAACACTCTTCAGCTTGAAACAAACCCCGGCAGTTACATGAAGATTGAAAAATCTGCAATTAGTATGGAATGGACAACACAGTTAAATAAAGCTACATCAGTAGAAGTTGAAAAGAAATAATAATATAGTTAGCTAATTTTAAATCCGGAATTAAAAGTTTCGGATTTTTTTATTTTTAAATATGCTGAAAGTAGGATTAACAGGCGGGGTAGGCAGCGGTAAAACAACTGTTTCTAAAATTTTTACGTCGCTGGGTGTACCCGTTTTTTATGCAGATGATATTGCTAAAAAGATAATGAATGAAGACACAATTTTAAAACAGGAAATTATAAACCTTTTTGGTAAGGAAGCATATACAGAAAGCCTGAACCGGAAACATATTGCAGATATTGTTTTTAATGATGCATTTAAATTAGAACAATTGAATGCTTTAATTCATCCGCGCACAATTGCTGCGGCGAATAAATGGATGCAGCAGCAAACGAAACCTTATGTTATTAAAGAAGCCGCTTTAATGTTTGAAGCCGGTGCTTCCACAAATTTAGACTATGTAATTGGTGTTTACGCTCCACAAATTTTGCGCATTAATCGTGTAATGAAGCGGGATAAGTTTACAAAAGAACAAGTGTTGGAAAGGATAAATAATCAAATTGATGAAAACTTAAAAATGAAGCTTTGCGATTTTGTTATTGTAAATGATGAGCAGCAGGCTGTTTTACCGCAGGTTATAAATCTGCACAAAAAATTTCTCTCAGGTATAAAATTTAGCAATTAAATAATACAGGTATTTTACGAGTATTTGTGTAAAACATACAAATTAGGTCGGTATAAAATTTGCTTTGTTTTTTTAAGTTTTTCTCCTTTAAATTTATTGTTTATGAATACAGTTGTTACACTCAATACTGGTTTGCAAACCATCATATCAAAACTGCAAAAAGAGAAGGACGATTTGTATAGCAGTTATAGTTCTGCCATAAAAAATGGCGAAAAATATGAAAGCATTAAAACGCTTTATTTAACCTTGCAGGATGTTGATAAAAAACTGCGTGATTTAAAGCGAACAAACTATTCTACTTTAGCTTAATAATTATTGGATTTTGCAATTGATTATATTTTTTATAATAAAAAGGGCGTAAAATATTTTACGCCCTTTAAGTCTTTACTTTAATTCTATTTAAAGTCTTCGTCTTTTAATCCACTGTTTATTTTAGCATCAGTAACAGTGAGTGTAAAATCAACACCTTGCGAAACTGTTTGCAAAAATGGCAGCATAATACCGCTTACTTCTTTATAATTACTATAATCATAAGTTGTAGTTCCCTGTTCACTAATTATTTCATCTCTTAGCTTTAAGCCTGTTTGAGCATCATAATATTTTTTGCTTACTGCGCCTGCAGGTGAAGTTACTGTAATTATATATGCATCTTTTCCATCAATATTTGTGAGCGTTGATGCAAGTTGCAACGTATAACCTGCATTATTATAATTCATTTCAGGAAAGGGAACAGCCTGTTCTTTATAACGGTTTTTAGCGGCATTGCTTACAGGTGCGGGATTGCCCATGCTAATCATTGAAACGCTATCACCGTTAACCGCA